>JBFIDI010000014.1:0-26839 GCA_041581405.1 Burkholderiaceae bacterium | reverse complement strand
ATGGCTGGTCCAGCAACGCGTCGACCGGCTCGAGCGCGATGCGCACGCGGTTGCTGCCGTCCATCTTGGCCTTGACCTGGTCCCAGTCCTTGGCCGACAGCTGGTAGCTGGTCGAGGTCGGCGAGTTGCGCACCGGCATCAGCGCGTGATCGAACAAGGACAGCGTCATGAGTTCGGCGTTCTTGCGCACCAGGCGCAGCGGCACGGAGCAGTTGTTGTCGGGTGACAGCGCGGTGGCGCGCTCGACGACAAAACGCGCCTTCTGGTAAGGCTCCATGCTCAGGCTGTACTGGCGCGTCTCCTTGGCATTGCCGACGAATTCGATGACCTGGAAATAATCCAGCCGCCGGTTCGAGCGCTTGGAGATCAGGTCGGCCGCCTCGCGCACGCGGAATGCGGACACCACCTTCTCGGCGTACCACTGATGCCCCGCCTCCCCGAGCAGTCCGGAATTGATGTAGACCGCGGCCAGCAGCGGCATCAACAGCGGCAACACGACGAACACCATCACCAGCATGGTCGCGATCAGTATCCAGCGCACGTTGCGCCGGCGCACGAGCAGTGACAGGGGCTTGCCGACGAAGGGCAGCAGGCCGACGAGATCGGCGGCGAGTTCCCAGGCGTTCTTGTGGGTGTCGTTGTCAGCCGCCCCGGGTGCCGGGTTGTTGCGCGCCGGAGCCGGCAAGGCGTCCGCCGCAGGAGTTGGCGTGGTAGACATGTGCTGTGACCCGCGCGCCGCACAACAATCGCGCCGGGCCTGCGACCCGGTCATCAACGACGCCGGACCATTCTATGCCCGGGCCGCAGGAAACCCCACCCCCCGTCCGGACGGGTGGGGCCAACGTGTCACTGCGCCTTGGCCTGCGCCTGCCCGATCAGATGCACGTCGCGCTGCGGGAACGGAATGCTGATGCCGCCCGCCTCCAGCGCCACCTTGCAGCGTTGCACCAGCTCGAGCTTGGTCGTCCACCAGTCGGCCCGTGCGGTCCAGACGCGGAACAGGATGTTGACCGAGCTGTCGCCCAGCGAGTCGACGATGATCAGCGGCGCCGGATCCTTCAGGATGCGCGCATCGTCCGCGACGATCTTCTTGAGGATGGCCAGCGCGGCATCGATGTCGTCGTCGTAGCCGATGCCGTAGTGCTCGTCGATGCGCCGGATGTCGTTGTCCGTCACCGAATAGTTGATGATGGTCTGGCCCCAGATGCGCGAGTTCGGCAGGTAGGCCGTCGGGCCGTCGGGCAGGTGTGCCTTGCAGATGAAGAAGCCGAGCTGGTCGATGATGTAGACGTCGCCGTCGACCTTGACCGCGTCGCCGATCTTGAACGGGCGGAACACCAGGATCATCACGCCGGCCGCGACGTTGCTCAGCGTGCCCTGCAACGCCAGGCCGATCGCCAGGCCGGCGGCACCGAGCACCGCGATCAGGCTGGTGGTCTGCACGCCGAAGCGGTTGAGCACCGCGATGACGGTGAACACGATCACCGCGATGCGCACCACCTTGCCCGGCAGGGGCTGGAACACCGGATCGATCTTGTCCGCCTTGCGCATCGCACGGTTCGTCATGCGCGACAACCATCCGGCTGCGGCAAAACCGACGATGAGCGTGAGGATGGCGCCGAGCACGTTCATGCCGTAGGTCGCCACCAAGGCGGTCAATTGGGATGTGAGTTGTTCGAGGTAATCATTCATGCCGGACATGATAACGACCGTGGTGCGCGGCACGCGGTGCCAGGGCGCGTGCGGCACGTCGCGGCGGGGGCCTTGCGGTCAGAGCTGGGCGTTGTGCCCGGTGTAACACATCAGCTCGGACAGGCGGGTCGCGATTTCGCCGACCAGCTGCTCGACCTGCGGAATCGTCGGGCTCTGGCCGCGGTCCATGCGCTCGATATACGGCACCGTGAGTGCAGCGATGACCTCCTGGTTGATGCCAAAGACCGGTCGCGACACGTCGGTCGCGCCGCGGATGCGGCGACTGGGCCAGGTGATGGCGGCGTTGGCGCGCGCCTGCTCGAGCTGGCGCAGCAGCTGCGCGGCGTCGGTCTCCAGCTCGCCGTGGATGCGCACCTGCGCCGCAATCATGCGCGTGCGCTCGGCCTCGTCGCGAAACGCCAGCAGCATGGTGCCCGACGCCGAGTCCGTCAGCTTGCCCAGCGCGCCGACCTTGGCGCCCATCGTGAATGGACCCGGTGCATCGACCTGGGCCACGACCAGGATCTGTCCGTCATGGTGGACCCCGAGATGGCATGACTGGTAGGCGCGCCCGGCCAGTTCACGCATCAACGGCATCGCGGTGGCGACCAGGGACTTGAGTGGTTGCTGGCGATGCGACAACTCCAGCATCTTGAGTGTCAGCGTATAGCGGTCCTTGTCGTCGATGGCCAGGTATCCGCGCTGCTGCAGCGTCACGACCATACGAAATATCTCGCTGGCCGTACGCCCCAATGCACGCGCGATGCCGTTGAGTGACAACCCGTCCGGCACGTCGGCCAATGCCTCGAGGATGTCCAGCCCCTTGTCCAGCGCGGGCGCGGCGTAACGCGATGAGCGCGTGTTGTCGGCGTGATGGGCCACTTTTCTCACTATATATAAAAGATGCTTTTACCAATGATGCATTAATGCGCTGGTTTCGGCACACGAAACAATGACTCGGGTTTCACCATCTAGCACCCAGATTAGATAAGACCTATGGTAAGCCACATGAGGCTCTAGAAAAACTGGCTACCTCACAAGAAAATCAATTTTCATATTTGAAATGTCTTACCAGTTCCAGTTCAGAGACGTCCTGGCCCAGCACGACGCCATCCTGGATGGCCTGATCGTCACGCTGGGCCTCAGCGCGATCACCATCGGGCTGGGTTTCGTACTCGGCACGCTGGCGGCGGTGCTGCTGGTCTACGGTGGCTCGTGGGTGCGGATGCTCACACGCGGGTATGTCGAGATGATCCGCAACACGCCGCTGATCGTGCAACTGTTCCTGATCTTTTTCGGACTGCCCGGCATCGGCATCCGGCTCGATGTGATGACCGCCAGCGTGCTGGCGCTGACGATCAACCTGACGGCCTACACGGCGGAGATCGTGCGTGCCGGCTTCGAGAGCATTCCGAAGTCGCAGATCGAGGCCGGCGTCTCGCTCGGCCTGACCGGCCCGCAGATCTTCCGCCATGTCGTGCTGCTGCCGGCCATCAAGAACGTCTACCCGTCGCTGAGCAGCCAGTTCGTGTTGCTGATGCTGGCCACCAGCATCGTGTCGCAGATCTCCGCGGCCGACCTGTTCCATGCCGGATCCATCATCCAGTCGCGCACCTTTCGCGACTTCGAGGTCTATACCGTGATCTCGCTGCTCTACCTGGGCCTGACGCTGCTGATGCGCGGAGGCTTCGCGCTGTGTTACCGCCTGCTGTTTCGCCGCCCATGATCCGCGAACTCGCCCCGCTCGATCTGTATTACCTGGTGCTGGCGCTGCGCTGGACCGTGGCGCTGACACTGCTGGCGCTGGCCGGCGGCAGTGTCATCGGCCTGCTGGTGGCCGGCGGCGGCGCGGCCCGCCACTGGTTGCCGCGCACGCTGGCCAAGGGGTATGTCGGCGTGGTCCAGGGCATTCCGCTGCTGGCCTGGTTGTTCATCTTCTATTTCGGCCTGTCCATCGTCGGCTACGACCTGCCGCCACTGATCGCCGCCACCGTCGGTTTCTCGGTCTATGCCGGCGCGTTCCGTGGCGAGATCTGGCGCGGAGCGTTGGTCGCGATTCCGCGCACGCAATGGGAGGCCGGCACGGCGATCGGATTGACCTACCTCGAGCAGCTGCGTTACGTGATCATCCCGCAGGCCGTGCGCATCGCGATTCCACCCACCGTCGGTTTCCTGGTGCAACTGATCAAGAACACCTCGCTGGCCGCCGTGATCGGCTTCGTCGAACTCACCCGCGAGGGCCAGATGACAACCGCCGCCACGTTCCAGCCATTTGCCGTCTACCTGCTGGTGGCAGCGCTGTATTTCAGCCTGTGTTACCCGCTGACCCGCTACAGCCGCATCCTGGAAGGAAGACGCCGTGCCGTTCGTTGAGCTCAAATCCGTCGTCAAGCGTTACGGCGACAACACCGTGCTGCAGGACGTCGACCTGTCGATCGAGAAAGGCGAGATCGTCGCCATCATCGGCCGCTCGGGTTCGGGCAAAAGCACGCTGTTGCGCTGCATCAACGGACTCGAACCGGTGCAGGGCGGCGAGGTCATCGTCGACGGCGTCGCGGTGCACGATCCGGCGTCGAACCTGCGCGAACTGCGCGCCCGGGTCGGCATCGTGTTCCAGAGCTTCAACCTGTTTCCGCACCTGACCGTGGAACGCAACATCACGCTCGGCCCCACCATCGTCAAGGGCATCAGCGCCGGCGACGCGGCCACGCTGGCGCGCGAGGCGCTGCGCAAGGTCGGCCTGGAGGAAAAGATCGCAGCCTACGCCGACGAACTCTCCGGCGGCCAGCAGCAACGCGTGGCCATCGCACGTTCGCTCGCGATGGCACCCAGCATCATGCTGTTCGACGAGATCACGTCGGCGCTGGACCCGGAACTGGTCGGCGAAGTGCTGCTGGTGCTCGAGGCCATGGCACGCGAAGGCATGACCATGTTGCTGGTCACCCACGAGATGAACTTCGCACGCCGCGTCGCACACCGCGTCGTGTTCATGAACCAGGGCAAGGTCTGGGAACAGGGGCCGGCAAAGGAGTTCTTCGCCTCCCCGAAAACCGAAGAGCTCAAGGCCTTCCTGAGTTCCGTCCTGCATTAGGTCGCAGCATCATCGTCATGTCCAAACGCGACTTCAGCCCGGAGGAATTCGCATCGCGCAGGCGCAGGGTGCGCCAGGCCATGCGCGAGAAGGAGATCGACTGGCTGGTGGTGATCCACCCGGTCTGCATCCACTGGCTGACCGGCTCCGACGCCAAGAGTTACCAGGAGTTCCAGTGCCTGCTGGTCGGCGCCGACGACGAATCCCCGCTGACCATGCTGACGCGCGCCGGTGAGTACAACGAGTTCGTGCAGGATGCGCTGGTGGACGTGGTCATCGCGTATGGCGGTGGCGAGAACGAGGATCCGGTGGAGGCCTTCCTGCGCCTGGTGCAGCACCTGGGCCTGTCCGGCAGCCGGATCGGCATGGAAGTGCCGGCGCATTACCTGCATCCGCACCACTACCTGCGCATCCGCGACGCGCTGGGCGCGTCGCTGGTGGCCGAGCCGACCCGCCTGGTGCACGACCTCAAGCTGGTCAAGTCCACCGCGGAGCTGGACTACATCCGCCAGGCTGCCGCCAAGGCCGATGCGGCGATGGCGGTGTTCGCCGCCGCGTTGCAGGCCGGGCGCAGCGAACTGGCGATCGCCGGCATGGTGATACAGGACTTGATGGCGCAGGGCAGCGCGCTGGCGGCCAGCCCGATCAACCTGGTCTCGGGCGAACGCTCCTGCTTCAGCCACGGCGCGCCCACCGAACGCAGGCTGCGCGCGGGCGACGTCGGCAACGTCGAGTTCGGCGCCACGCACCGTCGCTACACCGCCACCATCGGTCGCAACTTCAGCATCGGCGCCCCCAGTGCGCGCATGCGCGACATCCATGACCTGGTCTGCCGCGCCAGCGACGCCTGCATGGCCCGCATCCGGGACGGCGTGCCGGCCGCCAAGCCGCACGCCGCCGCCAAGGCGGTCATCGCACAGGCCGGGCTGGAGGACTGTCGCGTACACCTCACGGGTTATGGCCTCGCGCCCGGGTTTCCGCCTGGCTGGGGAGAACCCATGCACATGCTGGCCGACAGCCCGTACACCTTGCGCGCCGGCATGGTGCTCAGCGTCGAACCCCCGGTGTTCATCGGTGGCGAAGGCCTGGGCGCCCGGGTCATCGACAACGTGCTGGTGACGCAGCACGGCTGCGAAATCCTGTCCCGCTACAGCCGCGCGCTGATCGTGGCGGATCCATGAGTTCCGTTGCCGCCGCTTCCCGGCAAGCAGCCGCCGCCATCGGCTGCACGCCCCCCGGCAGGAAGCATTCCGCCGAATCGTTTTTTCACAAGGAGTCAATCATGCGCATCACGCACTGGATACGTTCCCTCGCCATCATGGTGTTGTCACTCGGCTGCCTGCAGGCCGCCTGGGCCGACCGCTTCGCCGACATACAGTCGCGCGGCGTGATCCGCATCGGCGTGCCGCTGGACGTGCCGCCATTCGGCTCGCAGAACGTGAGCCGACAGGCGGAAGGATTCGACGTCGACATGGCCAACATGGTGGCCAAGGCGCTGGGCGTGAAGCTGGAGATCACGCAGATCACCGGCGCGAACCGCATTCCGTTCCTGCTGACCGACAAGGTCGACATCGTGATCTCGGTGATGGGTCTGACGCCCGAACGCGCCAAGCAGATCATGTTCACCGCGCCATATGCGAACACCTCGCTGGCCGTCTACGGCCCGAAGAATATCGCCGTCAAGTCGGCTGCCGACCTGGGCAAACACAAGGTGGCCGCCGCCAAGGGCACGACGCAGGAGATCGCGCTGTCGGTGGCCAACCCGTCGGCCGACATCATGCGCACCGAGGACGACGCGACGGCCGCGGCCGCCTACCTGTCGGGCCAGGCCCAGCTGTTCTCGACCAACAGCATCGTCGCCATCGACCTGGCCAAGAAGAACCCGAACAAGGAGTTCGATCTCAAGTTCAACATCCGCCAGAGCCCGGCCCACATGGGCGTGAAGATGGGTGAGCACAACCTGGCGCGTTGGCTCGATTCCTTCATCTTCTACAACACCATGAACACGGAACTCGAGAAGCTGCACCAGAAGTGGCTCGGCCGCGGCATGGACCCGATGCAGCCGTTGTAATGGCGAAGCAGGCAAAAGCGATGGAAGTGCGCTGGGACCGGCTGACGGCCCCCGCACTGCGCACGCTGGCACGCCAGAAGACCGTCGTCATCATTCCGCTCGGGGCGACCGAACAACACGGCCCGCACCTGCCAGTGCAGGTCGACTGGCGCCTGGCCTGGGAGGTGTCGCTGCGCGCGGCAGGCCTGATGCAGGGTCGACAACGTGCCATCGTCACACCGGCGATCCCGTTCGGCATGTCCGAGCACCACATGTCGCTGGGCGGCACGTTGACGCTGGACTACGCCACGATGGCCGCCGTCGTCGGTTGTGTCGTGCGTTCTGCCGCGCGCCACGGATTCAAACGCATCTTCGTGCTCAACGGCCACGGCGGCAACATCGCCGCACTGGAAACCATCATCACCGAACTGACGATCGACCTGCAGTTGCCGCTGGCCGCGGGAACCTATTGGCAGATCGCGGCCGCCTCGATCGCACGCATCCTGGAACACCAGGGCGGCGTGTTGCACGCCTGTGAAGCCGAGACCTCGATGCTGCAGGCCTTGTCGCCCGAGACCGTATTGCCGCTGAAGAAGAGTTATCGCACGCCCCTGGTGCCCGGCCTGTCGGCGATCGCCGGCGTCAATGCCGGCGTGTACCGCTGGCAGCAACTGGCCACCCGATCCAGGCTCGGCCTGGTCGGCGAGGCCTGGGCCGCGACGCCGGACAAGGGCCGGCAGTTGCTCGACGCCATCGGCGCCGACGTTGCCGACGCCTTGTCCAACCAGGACCTGTGGACGGCCCCGATCTGACCCGCAACACACACGACACCATGGACACCACCGTATTCAGCGACATCGACTGGAGCCGCGAAGGCAAGCAGATCGGCAACCTGCACCTGCCGTATTCCCCCGACGACGACGCCTGGGGTGTGATTCCGTTTCCCGCGGCATCGATCCGCCACGGTGACGGGCCGGTGGTCGTGGTATCCGGTGCGGTGCACGGCGACGAATACGAGGGACCAATGGTGATTGCCGAGCTGATGCGCCAGATCCGTAGCGAGCAGGTGTGCGGCCAGCTGATCCTGCTTCCGGCACTCAATGCGCCGGCCATGCGCGCCGGACGCCGCACCTCGCCGATCGACCATCTCAATCTGAACCGGGTGTTCCCGGGTGACCATGGCGGTAGCCCGACCGAGCAGATCGCCTGCTACGTCGCCGAACACATCTTCGCGCGCGCCGACTATTACCTCGACCTGCATGCCGGCGGGCGTACCTTGTTCATCGAACCCAGCGCGCACGTCGTGCTGGCCGACGGCATGGATGCCGCGCTGGCGCGCAGCAACGCCGAACTGGCCGAGGTGTTCGGCGTGCCGATCACGGTGCAGACCAGCAACATGGGCGACTACCGGACGTCGGCCGGTTACGCCAGTCACAAGGGCATACCGACGCTGGCCGCCGAGATGGGGATGGGCGGCTGGGTCACCGGCGATTCGGTGGGCGCCACCCGCGACGCCACGCGGCGCGTGCTCAAGCACACCGGCGTATTGCCGGACATCGACACGGTACCCGGCCAGCCGACACGCTGGACCCGCATCGACGGCGCGAACGCCTACCTGTTCGCGCCGTTCGACGGTTATTTCGAGCGCCGCTTCATGCTCGGGGAGACCATCGAGACCGGCCAACTCGCCGGCCTGATGCACCAGCTCAACCGCCCCGCGCTGGAACCGGAACCCGTGTATTTCCAATCCTCCGGCACCTTGTACGCGCACGGGCTGGTGGGCCATGTGCGCGCCGGCCAGAACCTGGCGGTGCTGGTGCAGGACGTGGCGAGGCCCTGAGCCATGGACGCCGACATCGCAACACCCCGGAACGACATCGGGCTGGACGACATCCGCGCCGCCCGGGACCGACTGTTCGGCGCCAACGCGCCCGCACAATTGCGCAGAACACCGCTGCTCAGGCTCGATGGTCCGTCACTGGGCCTGGGTTGCGCCGAGGTCTGGCTCAAGCTCGAGCACCTGCAGCTGGGCGGCAGCTTCAAGGCGCGCGGCATGTTCAACCGGCTGTTGTCGACCCAGGTTCCCCGCGCCGGTGTCGTGATCGCCTCGGGCGGCAACGCCGGCATCGCCTGTGCGGCGGCGGCCGGCGCCGTCGGAGCGCCCTGCACGGTTTTCGTGTCCAGTGTCAGCCCGATGGCCAAGCGGCAGAAGCTGGCCGCGCTCGGCGCCACCGTGGTGGTGGCCGGCGACCACTACCCGCAGGCGCTGCAGGCCTGCCGGGAGCGTGCCGCCGAGACCGGTGCGATGCTGGTCCATGCATACGACCAGGTCGAAGTGGTGGCCGGCGCGGGCACACTGGCCCTGGAGATCGAGGAACAGGCCGGATTGCCGGACGCGGTGCTGGTCAGTGTCGGCGGCGGCGGACTCATCGGCGGACTGGCAGCCGGGTTTGCGTCCCGCACCCGGGTCGTGGCCCTGGAGCCCCAGGCCTGCCCGACCTTGTTCGAGGCCCGGCGCCAGGGGCATCCGGTGGATGTCGATGTCGGTGGCATCGCGGCGGACTCACTGGGTGCGCGGCGCATCGGTGACATCGCGTGGACGGTGACGCAGCGCCATGTCGATACCGCGCTGCTGGTTCCCGACGACGCGATCCGCGAGGCGCAGCGATGGATGTGGAACGAGCTGCGACTGGCCGTCGAACCGGCAGCCGCTGTGCCTTTGGCGGCGCTGCGTTGCGGCAGCTTCACGCCAGACCCTGACTCGCGCGTCTGCCTGATCGTGTGTGGCGCCAATCTGGATCCGGCAAGCCTGAACTGACACCGCGCCGAAGCGACGCCGCGCCGACGGCGGTGGCGCCTGCGGCCCTCTGCCGGGCGGCTCAGGCGGCTGCGGGGCCGGTCGGGTTGGCCTCGAAAAACCGCCGCATCGCGACCTCCGTGGCGCCGATATGGCGTTCGAGCAAGGCGCAGGCCAGCGGGGTGTCGCGCGCGAGCACGGCGTCGGTGATCGCCGTGTGTTCGGCCACGACGTCGCGCACCTGGGCCGCGGCCTCCTTGTGATGCAGGATGCGGATCGTGCGGTAACGCTCGGCCTGGTCGACCATCTGGTTGTGCAGCCGCACCAGCCACTGCGAGCCGCAGCCGGCGATCAGCGTGCGATGAAAGGCGCGATGCCGTTGCTCCCACACCATGCCGGCGTCGACGTCGCTCGGGTCCAGCGGCAGCGGCGTGCGCGCCAGCAGGTGGTTGGCCGCGATCACCTGCGACTCCCAGTCCGCGTCGCCGCGCGCGATCGCCTGGGTCAATGCCGCCGTGTCCAGGGTCTTGCGCGCCAGCGTCTGGTCCTGCAGGTCGGCCAGCGACACCGGCGCGACGACGAAGCCGCGCTGGCCCTGGGCCAGCACCAGACCCTCGGTGGACAAGCGCAACAAGGCCTCGCGCAGCGGGCTCAGTCCCAGGCCGTAACGCTGCTGCAGCTGGTTGATGCGCAAGCGCGCATCCGGCGCCAGGCGTCCGTTGAGGATGTCGTCGCGCAACTGGCGCAAGGCTTTTTCGGCCAGCGTCTTCTCGCCCTCGGCCTTGTCGACGCCGGTACGCAGCGCGGCAGGCGCCGGCACCACGCGGGTGCGCCGCGCGGGCGGTTTCGGTGCGTTGGTCGCGTGTTTCATGGCGGACGCACGAATTATATGCACGACAAAAATTTATATTGACATAACAATTTTATTTTTATAACCTGCAGTCTCCCGGTGCTCGCACCACCCTTCCCATTCCATTGCAAAGGACTCCCCATGCCCACGCGCCGCAACCTCATTGCCCAGACCCTTCTCGTGGCGGGTCTGACCCTGGGCAGCAATGCCTGGTCGCAAGCCATGCAGATGCGTATCTCGCACGCCGCAGCCGAGACCGACTGGCTGCACAAATCGATGGTGATGTTCAAGGAGAAAGTCGAAGCCGCGCTGCCGGGCCAGGTGGCCGTCCAGGTGCACGGCGCCAGCTCCCTGTTCCGCCAGGGCACCGAGGTGCCGGCGCTGCAGCGCGGCAACCTGGAAATGAGCACGATGACGACCTTCGAGGTCGAGCAGCAGATGCCCGAATACGGCATCATGAGCGCGGGTTACGTCTTCCGTGACTACGAGCACCTGGCCAAGGTGATGCGCGGTCCGATCGGCAAGACGTATTACGACGCCGTGGCTGCCAAGATGGGCATTCAGATCATCGAGGTGTCGTACCTGGGCACCCGCCAGCTGAACCTGCGCGAGGCCCGCGACGTCAAGGTCCCGGCCGACCTCGCCGGCGTCAAGCTGCGCATGCCCGGCGGCCCCGGCTGGCTGGCACTGGGCAAGGGCCTGGGCGTGAGCCCGACACCGATGTCCATGTCCGAGGTCTACCTGGCGATCAAGACCGGCGCGGTCGACGGCCAGGACAACCCGCTGTCGCTGACCAAGAACAACAACCTGCACGAGGTCACCAAGCAGATCACGCTGACCTCGCACCTGGTGCAGCCGGTGTTCTACGCCGTGGCCAAGCCGTTCTGGGACAAGCTCTCGCCGGCGCAGCAGGAAGCCCTGCGCAAGGCCGCGCGCGAGTCGAGTAAGTTCAACGACGACAACCGCCTGGCCGAGGAAAAGGAACTGGGCGAGTTCTTCGTCAAGGCCGGGCTCAAGGTCACGACCCCAGACGTGGCGGCCTTCCGCGCCTCGGTCGACAAGCAATACCAGGAATCGGGCCTGGCCGCCAAGTGGCTGCCCGGCCTGAAAGAGAAGATCCAGGCCGTCAAGTAAACACGAGAGCCGCTCGTGCAGTTCCTGGCTTCCGTGCTGGCGCGCATCCGCGCGCTGGCCGCCCTCGTCACCACGCTGCTGTTCGCCGCGATCTTCGCGATCTTCCTGTTCGCGATCTTCATGCGTTACGTGATGCAGCAGCCGGTGACCTGGGCCGACGAACTCAACATCATCCTGCTGCTGTGGGTGATGTTCATCGCCGGCGCGCTGGTGCTGCGCGACAACGAACACGTGGCGTTCGACATCAGCTGGAACGCCGCGCCCCCCAGGGGCCGGCGCGCCATGGGCATCGTCGCCGCCGTGGCCTTCGGTGGCCTGTTCCTGGCGGCGCTGCCCGGCACCTGGAGCTACATCACCTTCCTGTGGCGCGAGCGCACCACGGTACTCGAATGGCGACTCGACCTGGTCTATTCCTGCTACCTGGTGTTCTTCATCGCCGTGATCCTGCGTTTCGGCGCCCGGCTGGTCCGATTGCTCGGCCCGCACTGGCGCCGCGCGGTGGACGAATGACATGCGCGCGCCGAACCGCTCCCCAGCACCCATCCCGCAGCACGCCGTGCGCAGCGTAATCCCATGAGCCTCGCATTTGCAATCCTCCTGGCCGTCTTCATCGTCGGCAGCCTGCTGCGCGTGCCGCTGGCGATCTCGATGTTGTCGGCCGGCATGGCCTACCTGTTCGCCAGCGGACAGGACGTCGGCCTGGCCGCCGACCAGGTGATGAACTCGATGTACGGCAGCTACGTGATGCTGGCCATCCCGATGTTCATCCTGGCCGCCAACGTGATGAACGCCGGCACCATCAGCGAACGCCTGTGGTCGGCCGCCGACGTCGCCGTCGGGCGCATGCGCGGCGGCCTGGGCCAGGTCACGGTGCTGGTGAGCACCGTGTTCTCCAGCATGAGCGGCAGCGCCATCACCGACGCCGCGGGCCCGGGCATGGTGGCGATCAAGATGATGCGATCGGTGGGCGGCTACAAGCCGGGTTACGCGGTGGCGATCACCGCGGCCGCGGCCACGATCGCGCCCATCATCCCGCCGTCGATCCCGATGGTGCTGTATGCCTTGCTGACCGGTACCTCGGTCAGCGCGATGTTCCTCGGCGGCGTCGTGCCCGGCCTGATGATGGCCTTGTCGCTGATGCTGACGATCGCCGTGCTGGCCAAGCGCGAAGGCCTGCCCAAGGGCAACAGCCTGACCGGCGCCAAGGCCTGGACGGCGATCCGCCGCGGCCTGTTGCCGATGACGCTGCCGGTGGTCCTGCTCGGCGGCATCTGGTCCGGCGTCTTCACGCCGACCGAAGCCGCCGCGGTGGCCGCCTTCTACGCCATGATCCTGGCCGGCATCGTCTACCGGGCGCTGGGCTGGCGCGGCCTGTTCGCGGTGTTCGCCGAGTCGATGCGCCAGTCGGCGGTGGTGATGATCCTGATCGCCGGCGCCTTCGTCGTCAACTACGCCGTCACCGCCGAGCAGCTGGCCCAGGTGCTGGTGGGCTGGATCCAGTCGCAGGACCTCACCGCCGTGCAGTTCCTGCTGCTGGCCAACCTGATGTTCCTGTTGCTGGGCTGCATGCTCGACACCGGCGTGTTGCTGCTGGTCGTGCTCCCGGTGCTGATGCCGGCGGTGCGGCTGCTCGAGATCGACCCGGTGCATTTCGGTGTGGTCGCGATCGTGAACTTCATGATCGGGCTGGTCACGCCGCCGTACGGCCTGCTGCTGTTCGTGATGTCGTCGCTGGCCGTGGTGCCGCTGAAGGACATCATGGCCCAGGTCTGGAAGTTCCTGATTCCGCTGGTGCTGGTGTTGCTGCTGCTGGTGTTGTTCCCGTCGCTGGTGTTGTGGTTGCCGCGGCTGGCGGGTTACGGAGGATGACATGACCCAGAACCCCGCCGCATCGACGCCGGCGCCGCCGGTGGCCTTCGTCACCGGCGCGGCCCAGGGCATCGGCCTGGCCACGGTGGAACGACTGGCGCGCGACGGTTTCCGCGTGGTCGCGATGGACCGCAATGCCGAGCCGCTCGCGCAACAGGCGACGCGGCTGGCCGGCATGGGGCTGGACGTGATGGCCGCCCCGGTCGACGTCTGCGACCGCGCGGCGGTCGTCGCCGCGCTGGACACGCAACCCCGCATCGACGCCATGGTCTGCGCCGCCGGCATCTACAACGATGCGCCGCTGCTCGAGCTGACCGAAGACGTATTCCGCCGCATGCTCGACGTCAACGTCATCGGCACCTTCATCCCGGCGCAGGAGGCGGCGCGGCGCATGCAGGCCGGCGGACGCATCGTGACGATCTCCTCGCGCGGCGCGCTGGGCGGTACGCGCTTCGCCCATTACGTCGCGTCCAAGGCCGCCGTGATCGGCCTGACCCGCGCCATGGCGATGGAACTGCGCGGGC
The DNA here is from genome assembly GCA_041581405.1 of Burkholderiaceae bacterium. Classification (GTDB taxonomy): domain Bacteria; phylum Pseudomonadota; class Gammaproteobacteria; order Burkholderiales; family Burkholderiaceae_C; genus CAISIP01. Next base: position 12,832 of record JBFIDI010000014.1, on the reverse strand, counting down.
GGCAGATCGCGGTCAACTCGGTGGCGCCCGGCTTCACCGACACGCCGATGACCCGCTCCGCGCCGGCCGAGATGTTCTCGGCCTGGGAGTCGCTCGAGCCCTCCGGCAAGGCGGCCACGCCCGACCTGATCGCCAACGCCATCGCATTCTTCGCATCGCCGGCCACGCAGTTCGTCACCGGACAGACCTTGTTCGTCGACGGCGGAAAGTCGCTCGGCGGATTGGGGATCTGACCATGTGCATCGCCCCATCGAATCGCTACACGCCTGCGCGCAGCGCGCCGCCGGCCCACCCTGGAGTACACGCGGCATGACCGTCCTGATCACCGGCGCCGGCATCATCGGCAGCCACACGGCCGCCCTGCTGGCCGCGAGCCGCCAATCGGTGCTGCTGCTCGACCGCACACCGGCGCATGATGCCATCCGGACCATCGTCGACGATCCGCGGGTGACCGTTGTCGCCGGCGACGTGACCGATGTCGCGTTGCTCGAGCGGCTGGTGCAGGAACATGGCGTCGACGCCATCGTGCATACCGCCGCGCTGCTGTCGACCGCGATCCGCAAGGACCCACTGGCCGGCATCCAGGTCAACGTCATGGGCACGGCGAACGTGCTCGAGATCGCGCGCCGGCACCAGCTGCGCCGGGTCGTGCTGGCCAGTTCGGCCACCGTCGGTTACCAGGCCTTCGGCGACTTCGACGGCGACGCGTTCCCGGAAGATTTCTCGATGCGGTTCCTGCGCCACCGGCCGCAGTCGATGTACGTCGGCACCAAGGTGGCGAACGAATATTTCGGGCTGTTGTACCGCGATCTGTACGGCCTGGACGTGGTCGCGCTGCGCTACGCGGCGGTGATCAGCGCCTGGAGCGGCCCGGGCACCTCGGTGCCGGGCAAGGTCCTGTCCAGCCTGCTGCTGCCGGCCCGGCGCGGCGAGACCGCGTGTATCGACGACCCGTTCACGGTCTGGAACGGCGGCGAGGAATTCATCGATGCCCGCGACTGCGCGCGGGCCAACATCGCCGCGCTCGACGCCACCGCGCCGACCCAGGGCGTCTACAACATCGGCCTGGGCAGCCTGGCGAGCTTCGACGACTTCGTCGCGGCGGTACGGCTGTCGCATCCCGATCTGCAGGTGCGAATGGACGTGCAGCCGGCCGGCGGTTTCGCCGGCTTCCCGCACGTGCGCAGCTTCGCATCGGACATTTCCGCGGCCGCACGCGAGCTGGGCTGGACACCCGCCCATACGCTCGCCGACGCCATCACCCACTACGCGCCGCTGCTCGCCTGACGCATCCGGCCCCACGAAACCCCGCCATGACCACACCTGCTTTCGTCGACCCCGACCACCAACCGCCGATGCCGTTCCAGGCCGCCGAGGACTACGCCGTCACCGTGATGACCTGGGCCCAGGAGGCCCTGCCCGACGACGTCGTCGTGACGCCCGACCTGGCCTACGGCGCCGACCGCCTGCAGCGCTACGACGTGTATGCGCCGCGCGGCGCCCGCAACGCGCCGGTGCTGGTGTTCTGGCACGGCGGCGGCTGGACCAACGGCTACCGCGACTACGTGCGTTTCATGGCGCCCTATGTGACGCGCCTGGGCATGGTGCTGGTGGCGCCGTCCTACCGGCTGACGCCGGCACACCGGATGCCGGCGCCGCTGGACGACTGCCTGTCGGTGCTCGCGAGCCTGCACCGCAACGTCGGTGCCCAGGGGGGCGCGGCCGATCGTTTCTACCTGTCCGGTCACTCGGCCGGCGGCCACCTGGCGGCGATGACCGCATTGCGCCGCGACCGCTGGGCCGACGCCGGCGTACCGGCGGACGCCATCCGCGGCTGCCTGCCGATCAGCGGCATCATGGACCTGTACCACCCCGCGCCAGCCCCGGGCAGCCTGGAGGAGCGGGTCTACACCACGGTGCTGGCCGACGGCGCCGAGGACGCGGTGATGAGCCCGATGTGCTGGTCCGTCGGCAACCGCGTGCCGTTCCTGCTCAGCCACGGCGAACGCGACAGCGAACGCGTGCGGCTCTCGAACCAGCGCCTGTTCGCGTTGCTGCAACTGCAGCCCGGCCCGGTACGCCATGTGGTGCGCACCGGTCGCGACCATTTCCAGACCCACAGCGACCTGCGCCAGGGCGACCACCCCTGGTACGCCGACCTGCATCGGCTGGTCACCACCGGCCAGCCCTGACGCCACGCATGGCGCCCGGGCGCGGTATGCTGGCGCACGCTATTGCCAGCTGCCACGCCAAGGAGACACCGCCATGCCGACCCTGTTCAGTCCCGAACAACGCGCGCAATACGAGCGCGACGGCTACCTGATCGTTCCGGCGCTGTTCGACGCCGAAGAGACCGGGCTGCTGCGCGCGGCGATCGAGCAGGACCCGCATCTGCGCGAGAGCCTGTACGAGCGCAAGGACGCCGAGGGCAAGTCCACCCGCATGGCCTTGTGGAACCATCCGGGCGACAGCGTCTACGGGCTGGCGGCGCGTTCGCGGCGCGTCGTCGACACCATGGAGGACATGCTCGGCGGCGAGGTCTACCACTACCACTCCAAGCTCACCGCCCAGGAACCCTACGACGGCGGCGCCTGGGAGTGGCACCAGGACTATGGCTACTGGTACCACAACGGCTGCATGTTCCCCCATATGGGCAGCGTGATGCTCGCGCTCGACCGGGCCGACCGCGACAACGGCTGCCTGCAGGTGTTGCGCGGCTCGCACCTGGCGGGCCGGGTCGACCACGGTGTGTTGCCGGGCGAGCAGGTCGGCGCGGACATGCGCCGTGTCGAGCAGATGCTGCGGCAGATGGAGCGGGTCTACGTGGAACTCGAACCCGGCGACGGCCTGTTCTTCCATGCCAACCTGATGCACCGCTCGGACCAGAACCGCTCGCCGAACCGGCGCTGGACCGTGCTGTTCTGCTACAACGCCGCGCGCAACAACCCCTACCTGGAACACCACCACCCGCAATACACGCCGCTGCACAAGGTCGACGACGACGCGGTGCGCCGGGCCGGCGTCAAGCTGGCGCCGGAGGGCAGCGATCATTTCCGCAAGCGTTCGGCCAACCCGCCGGAGCTGACGCGGCGGTTCTGACGCCACGGCGTCCTGGGCCGCACGGCCCCGCCGGAACGTTCAGCCGGCGGCGGCCCGCAGCCGCGCCACCAGCGCGAGCAGATCGGCGCGCCCCGCCAGCGCCGGGTCGGCATGGGTGCTGCGCTCGCGCACGATGCGCTCGAGCGTGCCCGGATGCGGGGTCAAGGGCCCGAAGAAATGCGGCTGCGCGCCATGCGCGATCAGCAGCGTCGGAAAATTCTCGACCTCGACCGGATCGACCAGCTCCGCCTCGTCCTCGACGTCGATCCAGACGAAGCGCATGCCGCCGAACCGCTCCCGGACCTGCGTGAACGCATGCGTGTATTCGCGGCACACGCCGCACCACTGGGCGCACAGGCACGCCACCAGGATTTCCGGATCTGACACGTCGAACGGGGCGGCTGTCGGCCGCGGTGAATGAAACAGATGGCATGCTAGCAGGGGCGACTTGCACCCACCCGCGCGGGCACAATGCAGGTCACGCCGGTGTGCGATGGCCGCGCACCGCCCGACCGATGGAGAGTGCCGATGAATATCGTTCCCCTGTCACCCGCGATCGGCGCGCGGATCGACGGCGTGAACCTGTGCCAGGCGATCGACGACGCCACCCGCGACAGGCTGCGCGCCGCCCTGCTCGCGCACCATGTGCTGTTTTTCGAGAACCAGCCGGTCACGCCCGAGCAGCACCGCGCACTGGCGCAGGGTTTCGGGCCGCTGCACATCCACCCGATCTATCCGCAGGCACCGGGCGTGCCGGAGATCGTCGTGCTCGACAACCATGCCGACAACCTGCCGGACAACGACAACTGGCATACCGACGTCACCTTCATCCAGACGCCGCCGATGGGCTCGCTGCTGTCGGCGCGCCAGCTGCCGCCGCAGGGCGGCGACACCTTGTGGTCGAGCAACATCGCGGCCTGGCAGGCCTTGTCGGCGCCGGTGCGGCGCATGCTCGACGGCTTGACGGCCGAACACGACATGCGCAAGTCGTTCCCGGCGCACCGCTTCGCGCGCACGCCCGAGGAGCGCGTGACCTGGGAGGCGGCCTGCAAGGCGAATCCCCCGGTCGTGCATCCGGTCGTGCGCACCCACCCGGAGAGCGGGCGCAAGGGCTTGTTCGTCAGCGAAGGTTTCACGACCCGCATCCTGGAGCTGTCGGCCACCGAGAGCGATGCGGTGTTGCGCATGCTGATCGCGCACAGCGCCCGGCCGGAATTCACCGTGCGCTGGCGCTGGAAGGTCGGCGACTTCGCGTTCTGGGACAACCGCCTGACCCAGCACTACGCGGTGGCCGACTACCTGCCGCACCGGCGCGTGATGCACCGCGCGACGATCCTGGGCGACCGGCCGGCCTGAGCCGTTGCAAGCGCGCGGTGGGCTGCCGGCACCGTCCCCGGCGTCGCGGCCGGCCATCGCCAGCGGACCCGGCCGCGCCGCGGCGCAGCCGAAGTCCGTCGGATCAGGCCGCGTTCGCGACCTGGTCCTGGTTCGCGGCCACTACGCTGGCCGCCTCGATCGCCACCTGGGCAGCCGCCATCGCCCGGGCCTTGGCTTCGGCGCCCATCGCCAGGCCTTCGGCGCGCACGAAACGCACGTCGGTGATGCCCAGGAAACCGAACACCGTCTGCAGGTAACTCTCCTGGTGCTCCATCGCACGCCCGCCATCGGTCGTCGAATACACGCCGCCACGGGTGGAGGCGACGATCACGGTCTTGCCGCCAGCCAGGCCCTTGGGGCCCTTGTCGGTGTAGGTGAAGGTACGGCCGGCCTGGGCGATACGATCGATCCACGACTTGAGCTGACTCGGGATCGAGAAGTTGTACAGCGGCGCCCCGACGACGATGACGTCGGCCGCCAGGAACTGGCTGACCAGCGCCTCGGACACGGCGTTCTCGCGCTGTTGCACCTCGCTCAGTTCTGCGCCGGGCGCGGAGGGCTGGCGAAAGCCCAGCGACTCGATCGACAGATGGCTGGGGCCGTCCACGGCCAGGTCGAGGTAGTCGACGGTGGTGCCCGGATGGTTGGCGCGCCACTCTTCGGTGATGGCGCGGGTCAACTCGCGCGAGGTGGAGTTCTGGCCCAGGATGCTGGAGTCGATGTGGAGCAGGCGCATGGTGGTAGTCCTTTCATTGGTTGGCAGTGCCGGTGACAGCGCGGTATCGCCTAGGGTCAACCCGAATGTCGCGGCCTGTATATATTGTTTGTGCGTATCGAATGTTTGATAAGTAGGCAAAATCGTGTTTGATCGTCCTACCAGCAGGACAACAGGAGCCCAAGCATGCGCGATCTGAACGACATGTGGTATTTCGCCGAAGTGGTCGAAAAAGGGGGATTCGCGGCCGCCAGCCGCAGCCTGGGCCTGCCCAAGTCGCGCCTGTCGCGGCGCGTGGCCGAACTCGAGACGCGGCTGGGCGTGCGACTGCTGCAACGCACGACGCGCAAGTTGTCGCTGACGGCGGTCGGCGAGATGTTCCACCGCCACTGCGTGGCGATGCGGGAAGAGGCCCTGGCCGCCGAACAGGCGGTGGACCAGTCGCGGACCGAGCCGCAGGGCACGATCCGCGTGGCCTGCCCCGTGACACTGGCCCAGACCGCGATCGGCGAGATCCTGCCGCAATTCCTGCTGCGTTTTCCGCAGGTCACGGTGGACATGCGCATCAGCAACCGCGCGGTGGACCTGGTCGAGGAAGGTTTCGACGTGGCGCTGCGTGTGCGCAACTCGCTCGACGACAGCGGCTCGCTGGTGGTGAAGCACCTGGGCCACAGCAACACCTTGCTCGTGGCCGGTCCGGCCCAGATCGCGCGCCAGGGGCAGCCCGAACGGCCGCAGGACCTGCCGCGTTACGACACCGTGGCCATGGCCGCGATGCACGGACGCACCAGCTGGCAGCTGATGGGGCCTGCGGGCACCGGCATCGTGGTGCAACACACGCCACGCCTGATCGCCGACGACCTGCTGACCATCAAGATGGCGGTGCTGCAGGGGGTCGGCATCGGCTGGGTGCCGGACTACATGTGCCAGGCCGAGATCGACGCCGGCGCCCTGGTGCGTATCCTGCCGCAGTGGTCACCTCCGCTGGGCATCGTGCACGCGGTCTTCCCGTCGCGCCGGGGCCTGGTGCCGGCGGTCCGGCAGTTCCTGGATTTCCTGGGAGAGCACCTGCGCGACGAAATCGCGTCTCCGCCGACCTGATGCGCAGGGGCCCGGCCCGAACCGGGGCTGCCCGGCTTATTCCAGCCGCGTCGGCTCCTTGAGCACCCGGGGGTCGAACGGCGCGCGGCTGAACACCTCGCGCAGCATCGGCTCGAAATGCGACAGCGGCCGGGTCGGGTAGTCGGGGTCGAACGCGTTCTGGTCGAAACGCTCGCAGAACCGCATGCAGGACTCGTACCACGGGTGCTTGCGGTACGCCAGGTGTCCGTGCGGGTCGCGCCCGTAGTGCTGCGCGTAGTACTGCATCTGGAACAGGCCGTGCATCTCCAGCACCCAGGTGACTTCGGCGCGCACATAGGGCCGGATCACGGCGGCGGCCAGCTGGGAATGGTTCTCCGGTGCCAGTTCGTCGCCGATGTCGTGGATCAGCGCGGCCACGATCATCTCGATGTCCTCGCCGTCGGCCTCGGCCCGGGTGGCGCTTTGCAGCGAATGGGCCAGCCGGCTGACCTTGTAGCCTTCGAGCGAGCCGTCGAGCCGCTGCAGCGCGGCCAGCAGACGGTCGGGCAAGGCCCGGATGTATTGCGTCTCGAGCTTGTGCAGGAACTGGTACTCCTCTTTCGTACCATGTTTCATCTCGATGAAGTCGACGGTTTCCATGAATCAAGGCTCCTGATGGTCTGGCGGTTTCATTGGACGAGCCTGCGTGCTGCGCACTGCGGGATTCGCCTTGGGGACGGCCCGAAGGCTCATGCGGCAGCGGTGCCGAGCCGGCGGCTCAATACACGATACAGGCTGCGCGGGCTGTCGCGGTCAATGTAGCAGCCCTGCAGCTGGCGATGGCCTTCGCTCGGATCGAAGGACGTACGGCCGTGCAGCACCCGGTTGTTGTCGAACATCATCAGCTGGCCCGGCTCGAGCCGGAAGCGCAGCTCGAATCGCGGGTCGGACAACAAGGTGCCGAAACGCTTGCGCGCACGGTGGTAGGCCCGGGTGTCCGCGTCGGACATCAGCGGGATGTCGTCCAGCCGCGGGCTGTAGAACACGCCCATCATCGCGCCCTTGCCGGTGAGCTCGATCATCGGCTGCACCGACACCAGCCAGGTGTCGGCGTCGCGGTATTCGTAACGCACCGGCACGCTGGCCAGCAGCGCGAAACCTTCCGGGTCTTCCTGCTGCAACTGCTGCGCCACCGCCAGGCTGTCGACCAGCGTCGACAGGCCGCCCGAGGTCTCGTTCTGCAGGCAATGCAGCAGCTGGATGCCCGGCACCGGGTTGCGGTACGGGTTGTCGGTGTGCGGGCCGAGCGCGACCGGGCGATAGGCCAGGTCGGTCGAGTCCGGACGCGAATAGACCTCGAAGAAGCTGCCGAAGTTGGTCTCGCGCACGAAGCCGAAGCGACGCGCAATGGTCAGGATGGAGTCGGCCTGCGTCGGCGTGCCGTGCAGCAGCAGGAAACCGCGTTCGATGTAGTCCTTGAGCGCGCGGCGCAGTTCCGCGTCGTCGGACAAGGCGTCCCAGCCGTACCAGGGTTGCGTCGCCAGGTCGGCCGTCCACGGCAGCGGCGCCGGGCAACCCTCGTCGAGTACCGAACCGGCGATCAGTTCGGCCGGCTCGAAATAGCCGGAAAACCCGTCGCTGAACGCCAGGTGCAGGCCGTCGGCGTCGAGCCGCGCGTCGAGCAGCGACAGGTCGTCGGGCAGCAGGTGCGGGTTCATCAGCCGCTGGCCGGTGATCGCATCGCGCTGGCTCGGGTCCGGACTGCGCGCGCGCAGCCACAGGGCCGGCAACACCGTGTCCAGATCGCCGTTGCGCAGCAGCACCTGGGGCTGCGCACCCGCGCGGTCGACCAGGATGTGGGGGCCGGTCGGCACGCTCCAGTCCGCGCCCGACACTGGCGCAAGCATGGCGTCGACCAGCGCGGGTGCAGGCGCCTGCGGCGGCATGACCGGCTCGGTCCATGTGCCCATGGCCATCTGCGACGCCAGGTCGACGGGACTGACGCTGTTGCTGCTCTCGCTCGTGCTCGTGATCGTGTCAGGCATGGCCTGTTTTCTCCATGGGAACCCCCGGGCGGGTAACGTGCCGACGCCACTCTTGCGGCGTTGCGAGAGTGTCCGCGCTTCGTGGCCGGAATTCAAACGAGCAAACTTGCGGAGGCGCATTAGCATGGCTAATGCATCGGAAATGGGTTGGGGCGTCCTCCCAGCCGGGAACCCGCCAGGACGGGGTTCCATGGCAGGAGCGAACCGGTCCATGCCGATGGTGCCGAGGTAGTGCCGCCACACCGGGCGGAGCCAGGCCGGGCCATGGCTGGCGCGCCGCCGCCGACGCCGCCGACCGAGCCGTTACGCCAGGCTCCAATCAAGCACCAGCTTGCCGATATGCGCGCCCGACTCCATCCGGGTGTGCGCGTCGCGCACGGCCTGCATGGGATAGACGCCATCGAGCACCGGGACGTTCATGCGCCGGTCGTCCAGCATCGGCCATACCTGCTGACGCAAGGCTTCGACGATACGGGTCTTGTCGTCGATCGGTCGCGGGCGCAGCAACGAACCGGTCAGAACGGCCTCCCGCCGTACCACCTCGAGCAGGTCCAGTTCGACCTTCTGGCCCGACTGGAACGCGATCTGGAGCACACGCCCGCCCCGCGCCAGGCATTGCAGATTGCGATTGACATAACGGCCACCGACCATGTCCAGCACGACGTCCACACCCTGGCGGTCCGACCATGCCAGCACCGCTTCGACATAGTCGGTGTCGCGGTAATTCACCGCCGTCGCGCCCCAGGCGCGCACGGCATCGCACTTTTCGTCGCTGCCGGCGGTGGCGATGGTCGGGTGGCCGGTCGCCCTGAGCAGGTTGATCGCGAACGCGCCGATCCCGCTGGTGCCGCCATGAATCAACACGCGCTCGCCGGCCTGCAACCGGCCAAGGCCCATCACGTTGCTCCACACGGTCATGGCCGCTTCGGGCAATGCCGCCGCCTGCGCCAGCGAATAACCCTCGGGCACGGGCAGGCAATGGGCGGCCGGCACACACACGTATTCGGCATAACCACCACCGGCCGTCAGGCTGCACACCGCGACTCCGGGGGCAAGGCCGCGTACGTCCCGACCGACGGCATCCACATGCCCGCTGACCTCCAGGCCCAGCACCTGCGACGCTCCCGCGGGCACCGGATACAGACCTTGTCGCTGTGCGATGTCGGCACGGTTGACCCCTGCGGCCGCAACCCGGATCCGCACCTCCAGCGGCCCGGGCTCGGGCATCGGCGCCGTGTCCAGTTCCAGCACCTCGACGCCACCGGTCTGTTTGAAGATTACCTGTTGCATGCGGTCAGATCCTTGTGGAGTTGTTTGCCGCCTGGTCCGCCGCTATGCCGTGGAAACCATAGGTCTGCGTGAAGCGGTCACGCTCGAACTGGTTCAGCCACAACCGCATCAACCAGCGCTTGCGGTCGGGCTCGTCCCAGTCCGTGAAGCCGGTGCGCGAGTGCAGCGTGACATGGTTGTTCAACCACTGGATGTCGCCGGGTCGGAAATCCATCGACAGGCACAGTTCGGGCGACTCGGCATATTCGTCGATCAAGGCCAGCAGCCGGTGGTGCTCATCGGTCAACGGCGGCGCCCCGTCGTACCGCTGCGCGGACTCGATGAAGTTGCGCAGATACATGGTCGACAACTTGCCGTTCGTATAACCGCAGATCGACGTCACCCAATACGGCAGACCGGTCACCGCGTTTTTCTCGCCGCGGTGATCGAACCACAAGGGCTGGTACAACAACGGGATCAATTCGGGATGCTCGCGCAGCAAGGCGTTGTAGATCGAGGTCGAACTCACGATCAGGCTGGCACCACCGGCCTTGGCCGCGCGCACGCACATCAGGCCGACGATGTCCGCGCCATCGACATGAAACGGTGCGGCACGATTGGTGTGATAGAAACGCGAGTTCGCGTTTGTCTGCGGGTCCATGCCGGTCGTGTCCTGCACATGGCCGAACAGTTCTCCGCGCGCGTTCTGCACCACCGGCTCGCCCAGGTGCCGGCCCAGGCCCCAATACGCCACGCTGCGTTCTTCGAGCGTCCAGTCGTCGACGGGCAGGCCGCGCCACAACGCGAAACCGCGCCCGGTTTCCAGTTCCTGCGCCAGCGCCCGGATCCGTGCAGCCAGGGGCCCGAGCGGGAAGTCGGCCGCGGAGATCTGCTCGAGCGGCTTGCCGGTTGCGATGGCCGCTTGCACGGCCGCCTGGAGTTCGCTCACCTCGGCTGCGTCGAGCGTGTAGCGCCATCGCGTGTCCTGCTCCATCTGCGCACGGGTCCAGGCGCTGGGGCCGGTGAAGGCCTGCATCAGCATGTCGGTCATGGTCGGGGCTCCTTGGGATCAGACTATCGGCAGGCCCCTGCGGGGCCGCATGGGGTCAGCCGGCAATGGCACCGCTGCGCGCGCGACCGCGCAGAATGGGCCAGCCTATCGTCGCCAGCACGAACAGGCCGGTGACGAGTTTGAGGTCGGACGGGGCCAGTCCGATCGACAGTGCCAGCGAACTCAACTGGTAATAGACGACCGCGCCGAACACCGGTGCGGAGAGTTGGCGCAACAAGCCACGCCGACCCATCATCGCCTCGCCGATGATGACGGCGGCCAGTCCGTTCACCAGCATGCCGAAACCCATGCCCACATCGGCATAACCCTGGCTTTGCGCGAGCAAGGCACCGGCCGTGGCCGTGATCGCGTTGGCCACGCCCAGGCCGACGACGATATACAGCGTCGAATGCACCGCCAGCGCGGGAGCCAGCTGGTTGTTCGCGCCGACACCGCGCATGGCCAGACCCAGGTCGGTCTGCAACGCCCACCACAGGATGAGCACGAGCACGACCAGGATCGCGAACAGCAGTGCGGCTTGCAGCGGCAGGCTGGGCAGGATGTCCGGACTGATCCAGTCGTAGATGTTGCGCTCTCCGAACAGCGGCGTATTCGGCTTGCCCATCACACGCAGGTTCACGCTCCACAACATCGTCAAGGTCAGGATGCCGGCGAGCAGGGAGTGGACGCGGAACTTCAGATGGATCAGCGCCGTCACCGTTCCCGCGGCGAAGCCGGCCACACACGCCAGCAAGGTTCCGAGCAGCGGATGGGCGCCTGCCGTGATCAGCGCGGCAACCACGCTGCCACCGAGCGGAAAGCTGCCTTCCGCGGACAGGTCGGGCACGTTGAGAATGCGAAACGGGATCATCACGCCCAGCGCAACGAAGGCGTACAGCAGGCCCTGGACCGTCGTGATCGGTACCAGGTTGAAAAATGTCGTGAGGAATTCCATCGGTCATCCCTTGGCCTGCAACAGGATTTCGTCGTTCGCTTCGCCAAAGCGGTGCACCAGATCATTGACCGTCATGCCCTCCTTGGCTTCACCGTCGAGGTCGAGCTTGATGCGACCCGACTCCATCATCAGCAACCGGTTGCCGTATTCGAGCGCATGCGCCATGTTGTGCGTGACCATCAGCGTGGTCAGCTTCTGGTCGTGGATGATGCGGCGCGTCGCATCCATCACGAGCTGGGCCGTGCGCGGATCGAGGGCCGCCGTGTGTTCGTCGAGCAGCAACACACGTGGACGGTTCAGCGTTGCCATCGTCAGCGCCAGAACCTGGCGCTGTCCGCCGGACAGCAGCCCGGCGACGGCACCCATGCGGTCTTCCAGACCCAGGTCGAATCGTGCCAGCGTGTCGCGAAACTGCGCCCGGCGCCTGGCATTGAGCGCCCAGCCGAAACCCCGGCGTTGTCCGCGCATCAGCGCAAACGCCAGGTTTTCCTCGATCGTCAGCGCCGGCGCGGTACCCATCATCGGGTCCTGGAAAACGCGCGAGATCAGTTGCGCCCGCTTGTGTACCGGCCAGTTCGAGATGTCGACGCCGTCCACCAGCACGGCGCCGGATTTGGGTTGCACGACACCGGCAAGCACATTGAGTGTCGTGCTCTTGCCCGCCCCGTTGGTACCGACCACGACCGCGAAATCGCCGTCGCGCAAGCTCAGGTCCATGTTGTCCAGGGCCACCCGCTCGTCCGGCGTACCCGGATAGAACACGACGCCGACCGACTTGAACTCAATCATGACGGGTTCCCGTTGCCGCTGCGTGCATCAATTCACGACGCAGTTGCAGTTCTTCAGCGCATCGGGCAACGTCAAGCCCAGGTCTTTCATCCGCTGGCCACTGATCTTGACCTCGTGGTCTGCAGCGCTGGGCACCGAGATCGGCATCTCCGTCGGGCTCTTGCCGCGCAACACCTCGGCCGCCAGCTTGCCGACGTTCACACCCAGGCGCGAATACTCGACCGTCATGGCACCGAGGAACTGGTGCTGCATCACGTTCGGGATATTCGGGCTGAAGGTCGGCAACTTGATGCGATTCGTCACCGAGGCAATGGCCGCTGCGGCGGGGATCAGCAAGCTCGATGCCGGCACCATCAGCGCATCGACCCGGCCCTGCATCGACTGCACCCGCGCAGGAATGTCGTTGGCGTTGTCCACACCCACCTTGAACAGTTCCACGCCCTGCTTGCGCGCAGCGGCTTCGATCTTCT
>JBFIDI010000013.1:0-26985 GCA_041581405.1 Burkholderiaceae bacterium | reverse complement strand
CGCGCGCGGCCTGTGGGGCGTGTATTTCGCGTTCTCCGCCGCCTGCATGCTGGCCTACCGCTGGGTCGGCATGTCCTGGCCCGATGCCTTCATGCACATGTGCACGACCATGGGCCTGGGTGGTTTCTCGTCGCACGACGCGAGCTTCGGCTACTGGCCGGACAAGAACGTCGAACTCGTGGCGATCGTGTTCATGGCACTGGCCGGCATCAGTTTTGCGCGGTATTTCATCGTCTGGCGCGGCCGTTCCCTCGGTCCGCTGCTGCGCGACGCCGAAGTGCGCACCTATGCCCTGGTGCTGCTGGCATCGGCTGTCGGCCTCACCGCCGTGCTGATGCTGCATGGCACCTACGATGTGTGGTCCGAAGCGGCGCTGTCGGCGGCGTTCCATGTGGTCTCGGTGGCCACGACGACCGGGTATGCGGCCACCGACTACGCGATGTGGCCGGTGTTCGCGCCGGTCTGGCTGATGTTCCTGGGCACCTTCGTGTCCTGCGCCGGCTCGACCGGCGGTGGCATCAAGATGGTCCGCATGGTGGTGCTGGTCAAGCAGGCGCGGCGCGAGATGGTGCGGGCGATCCATCCGCGCATCGTCAACCCGGTGACGATGGGCCGCGCGACGATTCCGGCCACGGTGATCGCGGTCGTGATGGCCTACATGCTGATCTACGGCGCGACGACGCTGGGCCTGACGATGCTGATGCTGCTGTCCGGGCTGGACATCGTGACCGCGTTCTCGGCCGTGGTGGCGACCGTCAACAACATCGGCCCGGGCCTGGGACAGGTCGGGCCGTCGACCAACTTCAGCATCCTCAGCGATTTCCAGACCTGGGTCGGCACGCTGGGCATGCTGATGGGGCGGCTCGAATTCATCGCCGTCTTCGTGTTGTTCACGCCCGAGTTCTGGCGCAAGTAGCAGGCGTCCGGTGCCTCAGCCCGGCGGGGCCGGCGCTTCGACGGCCCGCTTGGCCGGCAGGCGCAACACGCCGCTGGACAAGGCCGTGCCCAGCACCACGACGGCTCCGCAAGCCAGCATGTACGGTGTCAGGTTCTCGTCCAGCAGCGTGGTGCCGTACAACACCGCGAACACCGGCACGAGGAAGGTCACCGTGATGGCGCGCGCCGGGCCGAGTTCCGCAATCAGCCGGAAATACAGGATGTAGGCCACGCCCGAACACAGGACGCCGAGCACCAGCAACGACAGCCAGGGCGCCCAGCCGGGATTGTGCGCCGGCCACCACCACCACATCGGCAGCGCCAGGCCCAGCGTGGCGCCGAGCTGGCTGCCGGTGGCAATGGCCAGCGGATGCACGCCGGCGAGGTGACGCTTGGTGTAGCTGGCCGCGTAGCCGTAACACAACGTGGCGACCAGGCAGGCCAGCACTGCCCAGCCGGTTCCACCCGGCTTGAAGCTGGCCTTGTCCGCCGCCAGCAGCGCGACACCGGCGAAACCGATCATCAGGCCCAGCACCCGCGCCACCGTGAGCCGGTCCTTCAGCCACAACCACGCGATCAGCGCGCCGAACAACGGCGCCGTCGCGTTGAGGATCGCGGACAGGCCGGTGCTGATGTGCAGCACCGCATACGAGAACATCACGAACGGCACGGCCGAGTTGATCAGGCCGATGAACAGGATACGCGCGGCATGCTGGCGCAACGCGGCCCAGTGGCCGCTCAGGCCCAGCGCCGGCAGCAACACCATCGCGGCGATGCCGACCCGCGCGCCGGCCGTGGCCACGACGCCGAACTCGGCCGCGCCCAGGCGCATGAACAGGAAGGACGCGCCCCAGATCGCGGCCAGCGCGATGAATTCGACGATCGGATGGTTTTTCATGGAATGCGGTCGGTGTCAGCCGGGTGCCGGCACGAACACGGGCAGGCGGTGGGTGCGCGGCATCGGGGGCCGCTGCGCTCAGGCGGTGATTGTCCGGCTTTCGGGTGTCGCGATCGCGCGCCGGGGTTCGTCGGCGGGTGTTGCGGACCCTGCCACGGCCGCCGCCTCCAGTGCCAGCAGCTGCGCCTTGCGCGGCAGGCCGCCGGCGTACCCGGTCAACGCGCCCCGCGATCCGACGACGCGGTGGCAAGGCACGACGATGCTCGCCGGGTTGCGGCCCACGGCCGCACCGACGGCGCGCACGGCGGCCGGCTTGCCGATCGCCGCGGCGATGGCGGCGTACGAGCAGGTCGTGCCGACGGGGATCCGCAGCAATGCCCGCCACACCGACTGCTGGAACGGCGTACCGGCCCCCAGGTCCAGCGGCACGTCGAAATCCCGCCGTGTGCCCTGCAGGAAGGCCTGCAACTGCTGCGCGGCCAGGCGCAAGGTCGGATGCCGATCGTCACGGCGCCCGAGCGCCTGCGCCGGCGGGTAGTGGCGCTGGCCGACGAACCAGGCGC
Organism: Burkholderiaceae bacterium; assembly: GCA_041581405.1. Lineage (GTDB taxonomy): Bacteria > Pseudomonadota > Gammaproteobacteria > Burkholderiales > Burkholderiaceae_C > CAISIP01. Next base: position 24,588 of record JBFIDI010000013.1, on the reverse strand, counting down.
CCGCCAGGCCGCGTGGCGTGGCGGCCAGCGTCATGCGGCCCAGCGGCGTGTCGATTTCGGTGTGGATGCGTTCGGTCATGGTGTGCATGTCATTCTCCTGGGGAAGGTGTTTCGGGCGTTGCCGCGGGGGCCGCGGCCGGCGTGGCGTGCCAGGCCCGCAACACCGCGTAGCTGCGCCAGGGGCGCCAGGCCTGGGAACGCGCCTCGGCCGCACGCGCCGGATGCGGGTCCTGGCGCAGGCCGAGCGCGGTGTGCAGGGCGACGTCGCCGGCCGGAAAGGCATCGGGCCAGCGCAATGCGCGCATCGCGATGTATTGCGCCGTCCAGTCGCCGACGCCCGGCAGGGCCCGCAGCCGCGCCATCGTCGCCGGCACGTCGTCGGTGGCGCGCAGCGAGAGCGCGCCGCTGGATACGGCCAGGGCCAGGGCCTGGATCGCGCGCTGGCGCTGGCGCACGATGCCGATCGCACCCAGCCGATCGGGGTCGGCGGACGCGAGCGCCGCGGCGTCGGGAAACAGCCGGTCCAAGCCGGGGTAGGGCGTCGCGATCGGCGCGCCGAAAGCCTGTACCAGCCGCTGCGCCAGCGTGCGGGCCGCCGCCACCGTGACCTGCTGGCCGAGAATCGCGCGCACCGCCAGTTCGAACCCGTCCAGCGTACCCGGCACGCGCAGGCCGGCACCGTCGGGGAAGTCGGCCTGCAGCAACTGGTGGATGGCATGCGGATCGGCGTCGAGGTCGAACAGCTGGCGCACGCGCCGGATCAGCTGCGGCAATACCGGCCGCAAGGCGTCGTCGACCTGCAGCACGACCTGGTTGCGCGACGGCTCCACGCGCGCCAGCAGCCAGCCACCGGAGGTGGTCGGACCGGACGCCAGTCGCACGGTGCGGACCAGCGTGAAACCCGCTCCATCCGGGTCGACGTCGACCTGTTCGATGCCGGCAATCTGCCGGCGCTGGAAAAACTCGGCCATTGCTGCGACGTCGAACGGCGGCCGGTAGGCCAGGCGCACGCGCACCGCACCGCCCGCGGGCTGCGCACCGGCGCGGCGCAGCTGGGTCGGATTGAGCTTGTAGTGCGCGACGAAGGCGTCGTTGAAGCGGCGCACGCTGGCGTAGCCGCTGGCGATCGCGACCTGGTGCACGGGAAGGTCGGTGTCGGCCAGCAGCTGCTTGGCCGCCAGCAGGCGGCGCGTCTGCAGGTACCGGATCGGCGAGACGCCGAACTGGGCCTCGAAGATGCGCCGCAGGTGGCGGTCGCTGACACCGAGCCGTTCGGCCAGGCGCCGCATCGACGCATCGTCGGCAAGCCAGGTGTCCGGATCGTCCATCAGCTGCGCCGCCTGCTGCGCCAGGATGGCCGACGCATCCTGGATCGACCACCACGGCAGGCCCGGCGCCAGTTCCGGACGGCAACGCAGGCAGGGCCGGAATCCGGCCGTCTCGGCCAGCGCCGCATGGGCGAAGAAGCGGCAGTTCTCGCGCCGCGGCGTGCGTACCCCGCACACCGGCCGGCAATAGATGCCGGTCGACGTCACGCCGGTGAAGAAGCGGCCGTCGAAACGCGTGTCACGCGTTTGCAGCGCGCGATAACACGCGTCCGGATCGATCGGGTCGGCAGGGGAGGCCATGGGTGCATGGTACGCCCGCGCCGGTCCGCGACTGGCTGTTTTCGGACATGTGGCTGCTGCCGCTTGCGCCAGCCGCGGCGGTATCGAACAGCGCCGCCCGCGGGTCGGATCTCAGGCCACGTGCAGCGCGGCGTCCGCGTCGGCCTCCACCGGCGGTCGGTACAGGCGGGCGAGCAGCGCGTCCCGCCGGACCCGGGCCGCGTCCATGGCTTCCTGCTTCACGTGGCCGAAGCCGCGTATCTGCTCCGGCAGGCAGGCCAGCTGCCATGCGACCTCGGCGTCGGCGTCGGCAAAACGCGCCAGCAACTGGGTCAGCCATTGCCGGTACTCGCGCAGCAGCGCCCGTTCCTGGCGGCGTTCCTGCGTGTGGCAGAACGGGTCCAGCACCGTGCCGCGTATCCCCCGCAAGCCAGCCAGCAGCCTGAGTGCCGGACCCAGCCAGGGGCCGAACGACTGCTTCACCGGGACGCCGTTGGCGTCGCGTCGGCTGAACAGCGGCGGCGCGAAGTGGTACCGCACCCGCGGCGTGCCCTCGAACGTTTCCGCCAGGCGGGCGCGGAAACTGCCGTCGGTATACAGGCGGGCCACTTCGTATTCGTCCTTGATCGCCATCAGCTTGAACAGGTTGGTGGCAACCGCACGCGCCAGCCGGCCCGAGCCGCCATGGCGCCGCTCCATCTCCTGTACCTGCGCGACGAGGCGCCGGTAGTCGTCGGCGTAGGCGGCATTCTGGTAGACACGCAGCGTCGCCACCCGGTCGTCGATCAATTGCCGCAGCGTGGGTCGGCGCTGCAGTTGCACCGGCTGTTCCGGCGCGGCGGCGCGGGTCACGGCCGGCAGATCCAGCGCCGCCTGGCGTCCCCACTGAAATGCGGCTCGGTTCATCGCCACCGCCACGCCGTTGATCGTGATGGCCTGCAACAAGGCCTGTTCGGAGACCGGCACCTGTCCCTTCTGGAAGGCGAAACCGAGCAGGAACAGGTTGCTGGTGATGGCGTCGCCCAGCAGCCGGGTCGCCAGTTCCGTGGCGTCGACGAAGAAGGCCCGTCGTGCACCAACCTGCGCGGTGATCTGCGCACGCAAGGACTGCGCCGGGAATTGCCAATCCGGCTGTTGCGCGAAATGGCCGGTCGGCTGCTCCAGCGTGTTGACGACGGCACAGGTGTGCCCGCTGCGCATGCGTGCCGCCACGTCGGGAGCGCCTGCGGTCAACATGTCGCATGCCAGCACCAGGTCCGCGCCACCGACCGGAATACGTTGCGCATGCAATGGGGCTCCGGCGGCACCGATACGCACATGCGAGGTCACGGCGCCGTTTTTCTGCGACATGCCAGTCATGTCGAGCACGGAGACCGGTTTGCCTTCGAGATGTGCGGCCATGCCGATCAAGGCGCCGATGGTGATAACGCCGGTGCCGCCGATGCCGGTGATCAGGATGTCGTGGCCGGGTGTGCCCGCGGGCATGTCGGGGCTGGGCAAGTCGCCCGGCGCCGGTGCGCGTGCACCCATGGCCGCAACCGGCTTGCGCACCTGCACACCCTGCACGGTGACGAAACTCGGGCAAAAACCCTTGACGCAACTGAGGTCCACGTTGCACGAGGACTGGTCGATGCGGCGCTTGAGCCCGTAGGCGGTCGGTTGCGGCAGCAATGACGTGCAGTTGGATGCCGCGCCGCAGTCGCCACATCCTTCGCATACCGCTTCGTTGATGAACACGCGTTGCGGCGCCTGCGGCAACTCGCCCTTGCGCCGCCGTCGCCGCTTCTCCGCGGCACAGACCTGGTCGTAGATCAGCACCGACACGCCGGGTACAGCCCGCAATGCGCGTTGCGCCGCGTCCATCGCGTCGCGGTGCTGCAGCGTGAAGCGGAAGTCCGGTCCGTCGGGCGGAAACAGCGTGCGCTCCGACCAGTGCTCCGGCGTCTCCGACACCAGCGCGATGCGGCGCACACCTTCGGCCGCCAACTGGTGCACGATGCGGGGCACCGTCAGCGGGCCGTCGACCGGCTGCCCACCGGTCATCGCCACCGCATCGTTGTACAGGATCTTGTAGGTGATGTTGACACCGGCTGCGATCGCGGCGCGAATCGCCATCGAACCGGAGTGGAAGTAGGTGCCATCACCGAGATTGGCGAACACATGGTTGCGGTTGGAGAACCAGGCCTGGCCCAGCCACGGCGCGCCTTCGCCCCCCATGTGGGTCGTCAGCCTGTTGTGTTGCGGATAGATGGCGGTGGCCATCACGTGGCAACCGATGCCGGCCAGCGCCAGGCTGCCGTCGGGAACCCGGGTCGAGGTGTTGTGCGGGCAGCCGGAGCAGTACCATGCGGGCCGCGGCGGGACGGTGGCCGTGCCAGCAAGCGCCGATTCACACGCGTCGAGCAGGGCCAGCTGCCGGGCCATGGTGTCGCTGTGGTGGAAACGGGCGATGCGCCGGGCGATGACCCGGGCGATCTGTGCCACGCTGAGGTCGCCCTTGGCCGGCAGCAACCATGACGGGCGCGGTCGTGCCCATTCGCCGGCCTCGTCGAACTTGCCGACGATGCGCGGGCGCACGTCTTCGCGCCAGTTGTAGACATGTTCCTTCAGCTGGTATTCGACGATCTGGCGCTTTTCCTCGACCACCAGGATTTCTTCCAGCCCGTGCGCGAATGCACGGCTCGACTCGGGCTCCAGTGGCCAGGGCATCGCGATCTTGAAGATGCGCAGACCGATGGCCTCGATCTGCTGCGCCCCGATGTCCAGCATGCGCAGCGCCTCGAGCACGTCGCGCCAGGACTTGCCCGATGCGGCGATACCGAGCCGCGCCGCGCGCGCGCCATGGGTGACGCGGTTGAGCCGGTTCGCGCGCGCATAGGCGATGGCGGCGTAGATCTTGTGGTCCTGCATCAGCGCTTCCTGCGTGCGCGCCTGCTGGCCCAGCGTCTCGCTCGACAGGCGGGCGTGAACGCCGTCGGCGGGCAGGACGACATCCGCGGGCAGTCGTGTCGTGATGCCGTCATGGTCGGCGGCGATCGACGTCGACGACTCGACGGTGTCGGCCAAGGCCTTGAATCCGACCGGCAGTCCGCAATAACGCGACAGCGCGAAACCGTGCAGGCCCAGTTCCAGGTATTCGTCGACGCCGTCCGGATACAGGAACGGGATCATCGATGCGGCAAACAGGTGGTCGCTCTGGTTCGGCAGCGTCGATGAATACGCGCCGTGGTCGTCGCCGGCCACCAGCAACACGCCGCCGTGCGCGGCCGTGCCGGCGTGGCTCATGTGCTTGAATACGTCGCCGCACCGGTCCACGCCCGGTGCCTTGCCGTACCACATGGCGAACACGCCGTCATGCCGGCTGCCGCCGGTCAGGTGCAGTTGCTGCGTGCCCCAGACGGCGGTGGCCGCCAGCTCCTCGTTGACGCCGGGCAGGAACTTGACGGCGTGGGCCTCGAGGTGGGGCTGTGCACGCCAGAGGGCCTCGTCCAGGCCCCCGAGCGGCGAGCCGCGATAACCGGACACGAATCCGGCCGTGTTCAGGCCGGCGGCCGCGTCGCGCCGGCGTTGCACCAGCATCAGGCGCACCAGGGCCTGCACGCCGCTCAAGTAGATGCGACCGGTGGTCGCGGTGTATTTGTCGTCCAGCTGCACGCTGGGAAAAGCCATGTCCATGGAAACGAACTCCGGTAGGAATCGATACGGATTCGGCGTTCCTCGCGGGTGGCAAGGTCGCCGTTCACGGGCGTCGCGGTGCGGATTGGCAGCGCGAAGCACACAAGGCACGGGATGCGGACCGCGCGGCGGCGGCCTGCGGAAGGGGCATCAGTCGTCGTGGTGTACGCGCTCCTCCCGGTAGAGCTGGCCGTCCGCCAGCAGGATGTGATGGTGAGAGCCGCCGCTGCGGAACATCGGAAAGCAGTTTTCGGTTGCCGCGACCCGCGCGTCGAGCAGGAACGGGCCCGCGTGGCGCAGGCCGTGTTCGATCGCACCGTCCAGCTCCGACGGGGCGTCGACCCGGGCCGCACCCCAGCCGAAAGCATGGGCGAGGGCGACGAAATCCGGCAAGGCCTGGTTCCAGCTGTGGCTGAGCCGGTTGCCGTGGTTGAGCTGCTGCCACTGCCGGACCATGCCCATGTAGCCGTTGTTGCACAACACGACCTTGATCGGCGTGCCGTGTTGCGTGGCGGTGGACAGTTCCTGGATGTTCATCAGGATCGATGCATCGCCGCTGACACACACAACCAGCCGATCGGGGCAGGCCACCTGCGCCCCGATGGCGGCCGGCAGTCCGAAACCCATGGTGCCGGCGCCGCCGGAGGTGAGCCAGCTGCGGGGTGATTCCGGTTGCAGGTATTGCGCCGCCCACATCTGGTGTTGCCCGACGTCGGTCGAGATGATCGCATTGCGGCCCCGCAGTGCCTGCTGAAGCCGCGCCATCAACTGCTGCGGCACGATCTCGTCGTCGCGCGGCGTGAATGCCAGGCACCGGCGCGCGCGCCAGCCGTCGATGCGGCGCCACCACGGTGCGAGCCGCGGTCCGGCCTCCGGCGCGCCCAGCGCGCTGTGCTCGAGCAGGCACTGCAACACCTCGGCGCAGTCGCCGACGATGGGCACGTCGACCGCGACGAGGCGGTTGATGTTCTCCGCGTCGATGTCGATGTGGATCTTGCGCGCGCCGGGGCAGAAGCCATCGAGCCGGCCGGTCACCCGGTCGTCGAACCGGGCGCCGATGGCCAATACCAGGTCGGCCTCGTGCATGGCCATGTTGGCCTCGAGCGTCCCATGCATGCCCAGCATGCCCAGAAAATGCGGGTCTGTGTCGTTCATCGCACCCAGGCCCATCAAGGTCAGCGTGCACGGTGCCTGCAGCCGGTGCACCAGCAGGGACAACAACCGGCAGGCCTGCGGCCCCGATTGCATCAGTCCGCCGCCACCATAGATGACCGGGCGCCGGGCCGTGGCCAGCAAGCTTGCCGCACGTGCCACGGCGGCGTCGCGCTCCGGTGCGCCACGCCGTGGCGCCTGACGGCATGTGGCCATCGTGTCCGGCTCGGGCGCGTGGCACGGGTCCTGCTGCACATCCTTGGGCACGTCGAGCAGCACCGGTCCCGGGCGACCCGCGCGCGCCAGTGCCATGGCCTGCCGTACGGCGGCCGGGATGGCGTCGGCGCTGCGCAGCTGCTGGCGCCATTTGGTCACGGGCCGGGCCATGCCGATGGCGTCGCTTTCCTGGAATGCCCGGGTGCCGATCATGGTCGCGGCGACCTGACCGCTGATACACAACACCGGCACCGAGTCGCTCATCGCGTCGAGCAGCCCGGTGATGGTGTTGCTGACACCCGGACCGGAGGTGACCAGCACAACACCCACCCGTCCGGTGCACCGTGCATACGCGGTGGCCGCATGGACCGCCGCCTGTTCGTGCCGGACCAGGATGTGCCGCAGCCGGGGTTCCCGGTACAACGCGTCGTACAACGGCAAGGCCGCACCACCTGGATAACCGAATACCGTGTCGACGCCGCAAGCGACCAGGGCGCTCAGCAGCGCCTCGGCGCCATTGGGACGCGGCGGGGTGTCCGCAACCCGCATGTCCAACACGTGGCCCGGGATTTGCTGCATGATAGTTTCCATGCCGCAATTTTTTCCGATGGAATACCGAAAGTGCACCTTATTTTTCAAGGAGTTTTGCCATGAGCAAGAAGGATGATCGTCAAAACGGCAAAACAGAAGAAATATCTTTGGACAAGTTCGACTGGGCGATCCTGCGCATCCTGCGTGCGGACAGTCGCCGCTCCCTGGCCGACATCGGCGCCGAGGTCGGCCTGTCTCCGACCACGTGCTGGAGCCGGATCAAGCGGCTCGAGGGTGCGGGCATCATCAAGGCATACACCGTCGACATCGACCGCAGCCGCCTGGGCTACGGCGACTCCGTCATCGTGCAGGTCACGTTGGAGAGCCATTCGGACGAGACCCTGTACGAGTTCGGTCGCATCCTGGCGTCGATCCCGGAGGTGGTGGAGGCCTACCTGGTGTCGGGTGACTACGACTACTACATCCGTATCGCCGTGCGTGACACGCGCGACTATGAGCGGTTGTTGCGCGAGAAACTCTACAAGATCCCGGGCATTCGCCACAGCAAGTCGCACTTCGTGTTGCGCGTGCTGAAGGAAAAGGGCGAGCCGCTGGTCTGACGCGACGCGTCAGCATGCGGAAGAAATCCTTACGTTCGGAATCAATCGTTCCGTCAGGAATTGTTCCGGTGCGGGTGAGGACCACGCTTTGTCGCGCCGGATGGAGGGATACGGAGCCGGAATCCAAGGGTTAACCCGAGCGAATTGGCGTGGGCGGACTGCTGGCACGGTCGTTGCGGTGTGACCGTCATGACCTCTACACAGACCTGTCCAGAACCCACGCGCAGCGGGGTCCCCGTCGGAGCGTTACCCATGCCGGGCGACGCGGCGCAGATCGATCTGGTGGTGCAGCAGCGCCATCTCGCGTCGCAGTTCGCGGAGCCGGGCGACGGAGGCTTCGCGGCCGTATTCGCAACGCCATCGATGGTCGCCTTGCTCGAGCGGGTATGTTCCCGGTTGCTGCTCCCCGCCCTGGCGCCGGGCCAGACATCGGTGGGTGCCGGCATGAACCTGCGCCACAAGGCACCCACGGCGCTGGGCGAGACCATCACCGCGCAGGCCCGGCTGGTCCGGTGCGAGGGCACGTTGTTCGTGTTCGACGTGAGTGCCCGGGACGCTGCCGGAGTCGTTGCAACCGGCGAACACCAGCGCGCCATCGTCGATGCGGCCAGCATCGAGATCAGTGCCCGCGCACGCGCCACCCGTACCAAGGAATGATCATGCGCACAAGCACCGTGTTCGATCCCGACATTGAAACCATGGCCGCGGCGCAGCTGCGTCGCTTGCAGGAGGCCCGATGGGCAGAACAGTGGCGCTACGTGCGTTCGTCGTCGGCCATGTACCGGCGCAAGCTGCAAGCCTGGCTCGGTCGCGACCTGGATCTCGATCAGCTGCAGGAACTGCCGCTGACCGAAAAGGACGAGTTGCGCGTCAGCCAGGAACAGGACTACCCGTTGGGCGACTACGTGGCCTGTGATCCCGCGGACGTGGTGCGGCTGCACCGCACCTCGGGCACCACCGGCCGGCCGCTGGTGCTGGCCAATTCGCAGCGCGACGCACAGGTCGTGGCGCGTGTCGGTGCCCGTTCGATGTGGGCGTCCGGACTGCGGCCGACCGACCGGGTCGTGCATTGCCTGAACTACTGCATGTGGACCGGCGGGTTCACCGACCACACCATCCTGGAGGCCGCCGGCGCCACGGTGTTGCCGTTCGGTGTCGGCAACAGCCGCCAGTTGATCGATGCCATCCGTGACCTGGGCATCACCGCCATTTCCTGTACGCCGTCGTATCCGTCGCTGCTCGAGTCCGTGTTGCGTGAACATTATCCGCAGCTGCAGCCACGCGACCTCGGCCTGCGCCTGGGCCTGTTCGGCGGCGAGGCCGGCCTGGACAACCGGGAATTCCGCGCGCAGATGGAGGAGCGCTGGGGTTTTGCGGTGCGCAATGCCAACTTCGGCCTGTCCGAGGTATTGAGCATCCTGGGCGGCCAGGCCGAATGGACCCATGACCTGCTGTTCCATGGTGGCGATGTCGTGTTCGCCGAGGTCCTCGATCCGGTGACCTTGCAGCGGCTGCCGATCGCGGAAGGGGTCACCGGCGAGCTGGTCTGCACCCACCTGTACAAGCAATGCCAGCCGCTGGTTCGTTACCGCACGCGGGACGTTGTCACCATCACCGGCAACGATGCCGGTCCCGACGGCCGGACCGCCTGGCGCTTTCGCGTCAGCGGCCGCACGGACGACATGTTCAATGTGCGGGGCATCAACGTGTTCCCGAGTGCGGTGCGCGCAGCGCTGGCGGCGCAGCCCGGTCTGACATCCGGACATTTCCGGATCCGCCTGGACGGACCGGGACCGTATGACCGGATCGAGGTGCTGGCCGAGGCGGCCGACACCTTGGCACCGACCGATTACGCCCAGGCTGCGCAAGGCCTGGAAAAGGCCATCCAGCACACGGTCGGCGCGTCGGCGGTGGTGCAGATGTTGCCGTTTGCCCACTTCCCGCGTACCGCGGAGAAAACCCGTTTGATCGACAGGAGTACCGCATGAACACCATCGACATGCAGACCAGCGACGGCATCTGCCATGTGCGGCTGAACCGTCCGCAGAGGCTGAACGCCATCAACGGCGAATTGCTCGACGACTTGCACCAGGCCTTGCGCGAGGCGCAGTCGTCACCGACGACCCGGGTCATCGTGTTGTCCGGCGCCGGGCGCGCATTCTGTGCCGGCGACGATCTCAAGGAGTTCGAGGCGCAGACCCGCAGCCCGGCCGCCATGCGCCACCATATCGAGCGGATCCAGCAGATCACGCGCGACCTGATGTTCGGCGACAAGCCGGTCGTCGGCGCTGTGCACGGATTTGCCGTCGGTGGCGGTTTCGAATGGGTGCTCAATTGCGATCTCGTCGTGGCGGGCGAACAACTGGAGTGCTTCTTCCCGGAAATGGACTGGGGCCAGTTCGTCACCGGCGGCGTCACCCACCTGTTGCCCCAGGTGGTCGGTCACCAGCGGGCGATGCGGTTGTGGCTGCTCGGCGAACGGCAATCGGCACACGACCTGCTGCACCTGGGCATCGCGAACTGGGTCGTGCCGGCGGACCAGGTGCTGGGCACGGCGATGGAGGTCGCGCACCAGGTTGCGCAGAAGTCGGCCTTCTCGGTCGGACGCCTCAAGCGACTGGTCACGACACAGTTGCAGTCCCAGCTGGCCGCGGCGCTGGAGTTGGAGCAGGATGCGACCGTGTCGGCGTTCGGGACTGACGAGGCCGCCTCCCGGGTACGGAAATTCGCGCAACGACAGAGCTGACAGGAAGGAAACACACCATGGATATCCAGGCCATCACGTTCGACTATTTCGGAACCCTGGTCGACGTCGATCAGGGCGGCATGACCGGCTTCGAGCACGTGCTGCAACGCGCAGGCGTGCGGAGCAAGGACTCCTTGTTCGACGTCTATCTCGACTGGGACATCCGCTGCGTGCAGAACTACCGCAGCGGTCCCTACCGGAGTTACCGCCAGGTGGCCGGCGAGGCGCTGGTCGCGACGCTCGAGGCCATCGAGCCGGGCTGCACGCAGCGGCTGGACACGGACGCACTCGCCGACCTGTACCTGGGCCACCTGGTCGGATCGGCGCCGCCCCATCCGGAGGTGCCCGAGATCCTGGACTGGCTGGCACAACGTTTTCCGATGATGCCGATCACCAACATGGACAGTGCGTTGTGGCAATGCAGCCAGCTGGTGCAATTCTTCGATCAGGTCACGACGGCCGAGATGGCACATGCCTACAAGCCGTCGGAATCGATCTTCCGCCTCGCGCTGGAGCGCCTGGCGGTTCCGGCCGGCAAGGTGCTGCATTGCTCGCTTGCCAGCTGGGCCGACATCGACGGCGCCAAGCCGCTGGGCATGCGCGTGGCCTGGGTCAACCGCGGCGGCGACACGCTCGGCGTGTGGCAACCGCGTCCGGACCACGAATTCCCCGACCTGAACGGCGTGCGCGCCCTGTTCGACTGAGCCGCGCGGCGTGCCTGTTTTCCCGACTGACTCAACCCACCGGAGACACCCATGAAGCATCACAAACTCCTGCTCGCGACCTTGCTGGGCTTGGGCCTGGCCGCGGCGTCGGCCCAGGCGCAGGACCTGGTCGTCAAGGTCGGACATGCCGGCCCGTTGACCGGCAACCAGGCCAACGCCGGACAGGACAACGAACGCGGCGTTCGCCTGGCACTGGAAGACCTCAACCGCTCGGACTTCCGCATCGGCGGCAAACGCGCCCGTTTCGAACTGTTGTCCGAAGACGACCAGGGCGATCCGAAGACCGGCGTCACGGTGGCACAGAAGCTGGTCGATACAGGCGTGCGGGTCGTGCTCGGGCACTACGGCTCGGGCGTCTCGATTCCCGCCTCGCGTGTCTACCACCAGGGCGGCATCCCGGTGATCACGGGCGCGTCGTCCAATCCGCAGTTGACGCGACAGGGTTATGCCAACGTGTTCCGGCTGGCGGCCAATGACAACATCATGGGTTCGGCCATGGCGCAGTTCGCTGCCGAGCGCGGGCTCAAGCGCGTGGCCGTGATCGACGACCGCACCGCGTATGGCACCGGGGTGGCGGACATCTTCATCCAGACCGCGAAGAAGCTCGGACTCGACGTGGTCGGCCGGGAGTTCACGAACGACAAGGCCGTGGACTTCAGTGCCATCCTCACCACCATGCGCGGGCTCAAGCCCGACGCGATTTTTCTCGGGGGTTATTACGCGCAGGCCGCCTCGCTGGCCCGGCAGATGAAGCAGCTCAACGTGCAGGGCCTGTTGCTCGGTGGTGACGGCATCTGCACCAACGAGGTGGTGCCGCTCGGCGCGGGTCAGCTGGAGGGGCGCTATTACTGCGCACAGGGTGGCAAGGCACTGGACACGTTGCCGGGTGGCCCGGCGTTCCGCGAGCGTTTCCGCAAGAAGTTCAACGACGACGTCGACGCCTACGCACCGGCGTTTTACGTGGCCACGATGGCCGCAGCCCGCGCCATGCAGGCGGCCGGTACCGACAACCCGGCCAAGGTCACGCAGGCGCTCAAGTCGCTGCGCTTCGACTCCATCCTCGGTCCGGTGCAGTTCGACGCGACCGGCGAATGGGTGGGGGCGCCGGTCACGATCTACCAGATCGCCGGCGGCAAGCTCGCGCCGCTGCCACGATCGCATTGATGGTGTGCCGCATGCGACGCTGGAGGCACAATCGCTGATCACAAAGGGTGCTTCCAGGTGCGTGCGGCCTGCACCGGTGCCCGGCGAGACAAGGACGAGTGGTGGTGCAGCCTGACATGGTGGTGGACAGACTCTGGCGCCTGCTGGTGCAGCCGGCAGGCGTAAACGGCTGGCTCGGGGTGCTGGCGGGCCACACCGGCGGCCAGCGGCGCTCCTGGTTCGATCGGCGGTGCGACGCCGGGCAGCAAGGCGAATTGCAGGCAATCTTCGATACAGCAGCGCTACGGGACGCGGGTCAGCCGTCCCGTTGCAGCGTTCCAGCAAACGGTACCGGTTGCACGCTCGAGTACATCCGCCAACCGGCGGTCGATGAAGGCGGCGACGTGTTTCTGGCCGTTGCCCGGCCCGACACCGCGGCCTGTGACGAAGCCGCACTGGCGAACGCCTGTGCACTGTGGGCCACTGCAATGGCCGCCGACGCGGCAGCTGACCGGCAGGCGTCGTTGCTGGCGGAGCAAAAGGCGATCGTCGACCATATCGCCGACGGCCTGCTGGTCGTGGATCGCGACCTGATCGTCAAGCACATGAATGCGGCGGCCGGTCGTATCCTGAGCCTGGACCCGCGGACCAGCATCGGCAAGCCCTTTGGTTCCCTGCTGGACTTCCAGCCCATCATCGAGCCGATCCTCGCGTCGGGCGAGGGTTATGTGGACCGCGAGCTGATCATCGACTCCGACCGGCGCCATCTGCACCTGGTCGATACCGCGGTGCCGGTCAAGGACCGAAGCGGGCGCGTGGTGTCGATCGTCAACTCGTTTCGGGAGATCCAGCGCGTGCGCAGCATGGCCAATCGCATCGCCGGCAATTACGCACGCTACAGCTTCGAGCATGTCATCGGCTCGAGCGCGGCCATCACCGCGGCGATCACCTCGGCACGCAAGGCGGCCCGTGGTGTCGCGAACGTGTTGCTGACCGGGCCTAGCGGCGTGGGCAAGGAGGTTTTTGCCCAGGCCATCCACAACGCCAGCAGCCGCAGCCAAGGCCCGTTCATCGCGATCAACTGCGCCGCGCTGCCGCGGGACCTGATCGAGAGCGAGTTGTTCGGTTATGTCGGCGGCAGCTTCACCGGCGCGTCGCGCGAAGGCCGGCCGGGCAAGTTCGAGGCGGCCTCGGGCGGCACCATCTTCCTGGACGAGATTTCCGAACTGCCGCTGGACGTGCAGGCCAAGCTGCTGCGCGTGTTGCAGGAGCGCGAAGTGGTGCGTGTCGGGCACACCAGGGGCCTGCCCATCGACGTGCGCCTGGTCTCGGCAAGCAACCGGGATCTGGTGGACATGTGCCGCAACCGCACGTTTCGCGAAGACCTGTACTACCGCTGCCACGTGATCGGCATACGCCTGCCGGCATTGGCCGAGCGGCGGGAAGACATTCCGGTGCTGGCGTCGCATTTCCTGCGCAAGTCCGCGCAGCTGGCAGGCCGAGCCGTGCAAAGCCTGAGCGACGACGCGATCGCCCGGCTGATGGGCCACGACTGGCCCGGCAATGTGCGCGAGCTGGAAAACGTCATCGAGCAGCTGGTCCATCTGGTCGACGGGCCGGTGATAGCGGCGGCCGATATCGTCGGTATCGGCACTGCCCTGCGGCCGGCGCCCGTTGCGGCACTGGTTGCGGTCGAGGCCGCGCCCGACGAGGTGCGCCCGCTCAAGGTGATCGAGTCGGAGGCGGTGGCATCGGCGCTCGAGGCCTGCCTGTACAACGTGACCGAGGCTGCGCGTCGACTCGGCATTTCCAAGCCGGCACTGTATGCCAGGATCCGCGCCTACGGAATACCGCTGCAGCGCCGCCGGCCGCCGGTATCGCAGCCTGCCGCCGACGCGTGAGTGCTTGCGCGGCGATGCCGCGCATCATGCGGGCAGGCGGACGTCCGAACCCGCAACTCCCAGCAGTTGCAGGCTGTGCGCGGCCACCGTCCGATCGGCCTCGCCTTGCCCCTGCCAGGCGGCCAGGCCGCGGGTGTTGGCGGTGTCCAGCACACATTGCCAGACACCCGCCGGCAGCCGGAAGTCGACGTCCACCGTCGCCGCGTTGACCAGCAGCAGCAGCGGTGCCCGCGCCCGCCCCGGCCGCCCGATCAGGCAGCCCAGCGTGCGGTCGCCATTGCCCCAGTCGTGGCCTTGGAGTTCGCTGCCGTCGGGTCGCAGCCAGGTCAGGTCGCCCAGGCCGAGCCGGTCGGCCCGGCCGTCGTACCAGGCGGCGCCCAGGGGAAGTGCCTCGCGGCGCAGCTGCAGCAGCCGGGTCGTGAAGGCGAGCAGGTCCGGGTCCGCATCGGCCCAGTCGATCCAGGTGGTGGCGTTGTCCTGGTTGTAGGGGTTGTTGTTGCCGCCTTGCGTATGGCCGAGTTCGGCGCCGGCGGCCAGCATCGGCGTGCCCTGGCCGAGCACGGTGCAGGCCAGCAGCGCGCGTTGCAGCTTGCCGCGCAGGGCCAGGATGCCGGCGTCGGCGGTCGGGCCTTCGACACCGCAGTTGAAGCTCAGCGAGTCGGCGTGGCCGTCGCGGTTGTTCTCGCCATTGGCCTCGTTGTGGCGCCGGTTGTAGCTGACCAGGTCGCGCAGCGAGAAGCCGTCGTGCGAGACCACGTAGTTGACCGAGGCGCCCGGCAGCCGGTGGCGTGTGCGGAACAGATCGTCGGAGCCGCACAGGCGGCGCGCGAATATGCCACGCAGGCCCTGGTGTCCCTCGTGGCCGGGCTCGGCGTGCCAGCCCAGCCAGAAATGGCGCATGCCGTCGCGGAACTTGTCGTTCCATTCCATCCATCCGCGCGGGAACTGGCCGCACTGGTAGCCGTCCGGGCCCAGGTCCCAGGGTTCGGCGATCAGCTTGACGGCGCGCAGCACCGGGTCCTGCGCCAGCGCCATGAAGAACGGCCCGTCGCGATCGAAACCCCGGTCGCCGGCGCGGCCCAGCACCGGCGCCAGGTCGAACCGGAAACCGTCGACATGCATCTCGCTGACCCAGTAACGCAGGCTGTCCATGACCAGGCGCAGCACCTGCGGCCGGCGGATGTCGAGTGTGTTGCCGCAGCCGCTGTAGTTGTCGTACAGCGCCGGGTCGTCGGTGCGCAGGCGGTAGTAGGTGCCGTTGTCCAGCCCGCGCAGGTGGATCGTGGGGCCGTGTTCGTCGGTCTCGGCGCTGTGGTTGAACACCACGTCCAGGATGACCTCGATGCCGGCCCGGTGCAATGCGCGCACCATGCCGCGGAATTCGTCGCGTGGCGACAGTCCGTTGTGCCCGCTGGCCAGGCGCGGGTCGGGGCAGAAGAAGGACAGCGTGTTGTAGCCCCAGTAGTTGCGCAGGCGCTGCGCGGCCAGGCGCTGCTCGTCCAGCGCCTGGTGCACCGGCAGCAGGCTGACCGCCGTGATGCCCAGCGTGTGCAGGTGTTCGATCATGGCCGGATGCGCCAGGCCGCCGAAGGTGCCGCGCAGGTTCATCGGCAGCGCCGGGTGCAGCCGCGAGAAGCCGCGCACATGCAACTCGTACAACACCGTGTCCTCGGGTGCGACGGCCGGCGGCCTGTCGTCGCCCCAGTCGAAATGGTCGGACACGACACGGGCCTTGAGTGCGACATGGGCGTTGTCGCGTTCGTCGATGCGCAGCGGGTCGTCCGGCGACGCACCGAAATGGGCCTCGCGCCAGTCGAAGCGGCCGACGATCTCGCGGGCATAAGGGTCCAGCAGCAGCTTGTGGCGGTTGAAGCGCTGGCCATGTGCGGGATCCCAGCGGCCGTCGGCGCGCAGGCCGTAGACCAGGCCCGGCGCGGCATGGGGCAGGTAGCCGTGCCAGACGCCGTCGGCGGGGCCGAACAGCGGCAGCCGCGCCTCTTCGCGCAGGCCGCCCGGATCGAACAGGCACAACTCGATCGCGCGGGCCTGGTCCGAGGCTACCGCGAACGACACGCCGTGGCCGTCCCAGTGCGCGCCCAGCGGGCCGGCCGGCCGCCCGGGCCGCCAGCCGCGCGCCGCGGCGATCCCCGTGGCCATGCGCGGCCTATCCGTCCGCCAGCGGCGTCACGTGCCAGATCTCGGACGCGTATTGGCGGATCGTGCGGTCGGACGAGAACGGCCCCATGCCGGCGACATTGGCGATGGCGCGCGACCACCACAACGCCGGCTCCTGGTACAAGGCGTCGACCCGGGACTGGGCCGCGATGTAGGAGCCGTAGTCGGCCAGCAGCATGTAGTGGTCGCCGCGCCACAGCAGCGCATCGACCAGCGGGCTGTAGCGGCCGGGTTCGTCGGGCGAGAACCGGTCGCCGGCGATCGCGTCGAGCGCGCCCCGCAGCGCCGGCACGGTCTCGTAATATCCCATCGGGTGGTAGCCGCGCTGGCGCAGCGCCTGCACCTCGCTGGCGCCCAGGCCGAAGATGAAGATGTTGTCGTCGCCGACGTTCTGGCGGATCTCGATGTTGGCGCCATCGTCGGTGCCGATGGTCAGGGCACCGTTGAGCGCCAGCTTCATGTTGCCGGTGCCCGAGGCTTCGGTGCCGGCGGTGGAGATCTGCTCCGACAGGTCGGCGCCGGGCATGATGACCTCGGCCACCGAGACACCGTAGTTCGGGATGAACACGACCTTGAGCTTGTCGCCGATCAGCGGGTCGTTGTTGACGACCGTGCCCACGTCGTGGATGAGCCGGATGATGGTCTTGGCCGTGTGGTACGAAGAGGCCGCCTTGCCGGCGAAGATCACGGTGCGGGGCACCCAGTCGGCATCGGGGTCGGCCAGGATGGCCAGGTAACGCGTCACCACGTGCAGCACGTTGAGCAGCTGGCGCTTGTATTCGTGGATGCGCTTGACCTGCACGTCGAACAGGCTGTCCGGGCTCACGACGATGCCGGTCGTGTCGAGGATCAGCCGGGCCAGGCGCTGCTTGTTCTCGCGCTTGACGGCCGCGAAACGCTGCTGGAAGTCCTTGTTCTTCGTGTGCGCGCGCAGGCCCGCGAGTTGATCGAGGTCGAGCCGCCAGCCCGTGCCCAGCGTGTCGTCGAGCAGGCCGGACAGGCCCGGATTGGCCTGTGCCAGCCAGCGCCGCGGCGTGACGCCGTTGGTCATGTTCGTGAAGCGCTGCGGCCACATGCTGGCGAAGTCGGCGAAGATGGTCTGCACCAGCAGGTCGGAGTGCAGTGCCGACACGCCGTTGACCTTGTGGCTGCCGACGATGGACAGGTGGGCCATGCGCACCCGCCGTTCGCCGTGTTCGTCGATCAGGGACAGGCGCCGCAGGAAGCCGTCGTCGCCGGGCCGGTGGCGCGCGGCCTCCTCCAGGAAGTCCTTGTTGATGTGGAAGATGATCTCGAGGTGGCGCGGCAGCACGTGCTGCATCAGCGCCACGCTCCAGGTCTCCAGCGCCTCGGGCATCAGCGTGTGGTTGGTGTACGAGAAGGTGCGGGTGCAGATGTCCCAGGCCGCGTCCCAGGCCATGCCGTGTTCGTCGCTGAGCACCCGCATCAGTTCGGCCACGCCGATGGCCGGATGGGTGTCGTTGAGGTGGATCGCGACCTTGTCGGCGAAGTTGTCGAGCGAGGGGTGTTCGCGCAGGTGCCGAGCCACCATGTCCTGGATCGACGCGGCGACGAAGAAATATTCCTGCTTGAGCCGCAACTCGCGCCCCGCCGGCGTGCTGTCGTTCGGATACAGCACCCACGAGATGTTCTCGTATTCGTTCTTGGCGCCGGCCGCGCGCGCATAGTCGCCGGTGTTGAACGCGCCCAGGTCGATGTGGGCCGGCGCCGCCGCCTTCCACAGGCGCAAGGTGCTCACCTTGCGGTTGCCGTGGCCGGGAATGACCATGTCGTAGGCCTTGGCCTCCACTTCGGCGGCGTGACGCCAGCTCACGCTGCCGTTGACATGTTCGACCCAGCCGCCGAAACGCACCGGATACGCGCGTTCGGAGCGCGGAAACTCCCAGGGCGTGCCGTCCTTGAGCCAGGGGTCGGGGTATTCCATCTGGTTGCCGCCCTGGATCTCCTGCGCGAACATGCCGTATTCGTAACGGATGCCGTAGCCGTACGAGGGCAGGCCGACCGTGGCCATGGAGTCCAGGAAACAGGCCGCCAGCCGGCCCAGGCCGCCATTGCCCAGCGCGGCATCGGGTTCGTGGTCGGCGAGGTCCTCCAGCTTGCGCGCGTATTCGTTCAGCCCGGCGCGTGCCGGCTCGCCCAGCTCGAGTGCGGCCAGCGCATTGGACAGGCTGCGCCCGATCAGGAATTCCATCGACAGGTAACAGACCCTGCGTGCCCGGCTGTTGCGCTCGCGCGCATCGTTCTCGACCCAGCGTTGCGACAACTGGGCCCGCGCCACCTGCGACACGGCCTGCACCAGTTCGTTGTCGCTGGCGTGGCGCGCATCGACGGCCACCGTCTTGAGCAGTTGCTCGCCGATGGCCACGCCCAGGCTGGCGGGAAGTTTGGAGTCTCGCTTGCTCACACGCAATTCCTTTGTTCGTTCCTGCCACGCCGCATGCTGGCCGGGCGCGGCCGCGGACCTGGCGGGTGACGCTGGCGCCCCTGTCGTGGGGGAATTTTCGCATGGGCCGCCGGGCGCCCGGGCGCTTCGGGCACAGGCGGGTATTAAGATGGCTGCGTGAACAACTTGCCATCAACGAGGAGACAGTATGGAACCCCATGAGCTGGCCCAGAGTCTTGATCTGCCCAAGCGGGCGATTGCCCTTGTGCTGGCCGGAGGTCGCGGCAGCCGCCTGATGGCGCTGACCGACCATCGAGCCAAGCCGGCGGTGTATTTCGGCGGCAAGTTCCGCATCGTCGACTTCGCCTTGTCCAACTGCCTGAATTCCGGCATCCGGCGCATCGGCGTCATCACGCAGTATTCGTCGCACAGCCTGCTGCGCCACCTGCAGCACGGCTGGGCGTTCCTGAAGTCCGAGATGAACGAGTTCGTCGACCTGATGCCGGCCCAGCAGCGCAACGACGACGAGAGCTGGTACCGCGGCACGGCCGACGCGGTGTACCAGAACCAGGATATTTTGCAGAGTTACGGCGCCGACTATGTCGTCGTGCTCGCTGGCGACCACGTCTACAAGATGAACTACGCGCTGATGCTCGCCGACCACGTGAAGAAGGGCCGCCCGTGCACCGTGGCCTGCATCGCCGTGCCGCGCGCGGAGGCGACCGCCTTCGGCGTGATGCACGTCGACGAGAACAGCATGATCACGGACTTCCTCGAGAAACCGGCCGACCCGCCGCCGATGCCGGGCCATCCGGACATGGCGCTGGCCAGCATGGGGGTCTACATCTTCGACGCGCAATACCTGTACGAGGAGCTGGCGCGCGACATGGCCGACGATACGTCCAATCACGACTTCGGCAAGGACATCATTCCCAAGGCGGTTCGCGCCGGTTGTGCGGCCGCGCATCCGTTTGCCCTCAGTTGCGTGCCGCTGGGCTCGGACCAGGATGCCTACTGGCGCGACGTCGGTACCGTCGACGCCTACTGGGACGCCAACATCGACCTGACGGCGACCGAACCCAAGCTCGACATGTACGACAAGCGCTGGCCGATCTGGACCTACCAGCAGCAACTGCCGCCGGCCAAGTTTGTGCACAACCAGGAAGACCGGCGCGGCGTCGCCGTCGAGTCGCTGGTCTCGGGGGGCTGCATCGTCTCGGGGTCGGTGTTCCGCTCGGTGCTGTTCTCCAGCGTGCGCGTGCATTCGTATGCCAAGGTGGACTGGTCGGTGCTGCTGCCCCACGTCCAGGTGGGCCGCGGCGCGCGCCTGGTCCGCACCGTGATCGACCGTGGCTGCAGGATTCCGGACGGCATGGTGATCGGCGAGGATGCCGCACTCGACGCCAAGCGGTTCCACCGCAGTGCCAACGGCATCTGCCTGGTGACGCGGGACATGCTGGCCAAGCTCCCCGCATGAAGGTCTTGCATGTGGGCGCGGAGATCTTTCCGCTGATCAAGACCGGGGGCCTGGCCGATGTGATGGGTGCCTTGCCGCAGGCCTTGCTGGCACGGGGTGCCCGGGTGCGGCTGCTGTTGCCCGGCATGCCGGCCATCATGCAGGGCGTGGTGCGGCAACGCCTGGTGTGCGAGATCGGGCCGGTGTTCGGCGCCGCCCGGGTGCGCCTGCAACTGGGTGAGATCGAGGGCAGCGGCGTGCCGGCCTACGTGGTCGACGCGCCCTATCTGTACCAGCGCGAGGGCAATCCCTACCTCGATGCCGCGGGCGCCGAGTGGAGCGACAACCAGCAACGTTTTGCGCTGCTGGGCTGGGTCGCCGCCCACCTGGCCGGTGGCGAACTCGACGCCGACTGGACGCCGGACCTGGTGCATGCGCACGACTGGCATGCGGCGATGTGCTGCGCCTACCTGGCCGCGCATCCGGTTCCGACGGTGGCATCGGTGTTCACCGTGCACAACCTGGCCTACCAGGGCCTGTTCGACGCCAACGACTACCACCTGCTGGGCTTGCCGGCCCGTTTCATGGCGCACCATGCGCTGGAGTTCCATGGCCAGTTGTCCTTCATGAAGGCCGGCCTGGCCTATGCGCAGCGCGTGACGACGGTCAGCCCCACGTATGCGCGCGAGATGGCGACCGAGGCTTTCGGCTTCGGCCTGGACGGCCTGATCCGCGCGCGCGGCGACGACGTCAGCGGCATCCTCAACGGCGTCGATGGCACGATCTGGAATCCGCAGACCGACCCGATGATCGGCGCGACCTATTCCAGCCGCAACCTGCGCGGCAAGGCGGTCTGCAAGGCGCGCCTGCAGGCCCAGCTGGGCCTGGATGCCGACGCCGGTGCGCCGCTGCTGGCCATCGTCAGCCGCCTGACCGAACAAAAGGGCCTTGACCTGCTGCTCGAGGCCTTGCCCGCACTGGTGGCGCAGGGCGCCCAGCTCGCGGTGCTGGGCACCGGCGACGCGGCGCTCGAGACCGCGTTCGTCCAGGCGGCGCAGCGCCATCCGGGACGGGTTGCGGCGCATATCGCCTACGACGAGACATCGGCCCACGCGATGGTGGCCGGCGCCGACATGATCCTGTTGCCGTCGCGCTTCGAGCCCTGCGGCCTGACGCAGCTCTATGGCCTGCGTTACGGCACGGTGCCGGTGGTTCGCCGTGTCGGCGGCCTGGCCGATACCGTGGTCGATGCCAGTGCGGCCGCGCTGGCCGACGACACGGCCACCGGCTTCGTGTTCGGGCCCGCGACCGCCGGTGCGCTGGCCGGCGCGGTGGAGCGGGCGATCGCCGTGTATCGCCGCGGCGAACCCTGGCAGGCGCTGATGCGCCAGGGCATGGCGCAGGATTTCTCCTGGGATCCCGCGGCCAAGGACTACATTGCGCTGTATCGCGCCGCGCTCGACAACGTCGGCGGGTGAATTCCGACCGTTCTGTTCGGGTGCGCGGTGAGTCGGCGCTTACAATTTCTTCGGGCCTTTGGCGGTCCCTGAGACAACTACCGGGAGCAGCAGCATGCAGACAGACGCGTCGATCTTCAAGGCCTACGACATCCGCGGCATCGTGCCCCGCACGGTCACGGAAGACATTGCGGAAGGGATCGGCAAGGCATTCGGAACCATCGCGCTGAGCCAGGGTGAGACCACGGTGGCCGTGGGTCGCGATGGCCGGCTCAGCGGCCCGGCGCTGGCGGGCGCCCTGATGCGGGGCCTGGCGGCCGTGGGCATCGAGGTGATCGACATCGGCATGGTGACCACGCCGATGCTGTATTTCGCGGCCAGCACCGTGTGCTCCAGCGGCATCCAGGTCACCGGCAGCCACAATCCGCGCGACTACAACGGCTTCAAGATGGTGATGGGCGGTCGCGCCATCTACGGCGAGGACATCCAGGCGCTCAAGCGCATGATGAACGACGAGAGCTGGACCCTGCGCGACGGCGGCGCGGTGCGCCGGCACGACGTGCTGCAGGCCTATACCGACCGCATCGTGTCGGACATCCGGCTCGCGCGTCCGCTCAAGGTCGTCGTCGACTGCGGCAACGGCGTGGCCGGCGCGTCGGCGCCCGCCATCCTGCGCGCGATCGGCTGCGAGGTCACGGAACTGTTCAGCGAGGTCGACGGCAATTTCCCGAACCACCATCCCGACCCGAGCAAGCCCGAGAACCTGCGCGACCTGATTGCGACGCTGGCCGCGGGTGATGCCGAACTCGGCCTGGCCTTCGACGGCGACGGCGACCGGCTGGGCATCGTGACCCGGCAAGGCAACAACATCTATCCGGACCGTCAGATCATCCTGTTCGCGCGCGACGTGTTGTCGCGCGTGCCCGGCGGCACCATCCTGTTCGACGTCAAGTGTTCGCAGCGCGTGGCGCCGGCCATCGAGGCCGCCGGCGGCAAGCCGCTGATGTACAAGACCGGCCATTCGCTGATCAAGGCCCGCATGAAGGAGGTCGACGCGCCGTTCGGCGGCGAGATGAGCGGCCACATCTTCTTCAAGGAGCGCTGGTACGGCTTCGACGACGGCACCTATGCCGCCTGCCGGCTGCTCGAGATCGTCAGCAAGGTGGCCGATGCGAACGTGTTGCTCGACGACCTGCCCACGAGTTTTTCCACGCCGGAACTCAACGTGGCCTGCGCCGAAGGCGAGGCGCCCGAGCTGGTGCGCCAGGCCGTGGCGCTGGCCGATTTCGGCCCCCAGGCCACGGTCAACACCATCGACGGCCTGCGTGTCGACTGGCCGGACGGCTTCGGCCTGATGCGCTCGTCCAACACCACCCCGGTGCTGGTGCTGCGTTTCGAAGGCCACACCGAAGCGGCGCTCGAGCGCATCCAGGCCGCGATGCTGGAGCTGCTCCAGCAGGTCAAGCCCGACGCCCGGATCGGCGCCAGCGCCCATTGAACCGCCGGCACGCCCATCATCATGGCCGCAGCCGACCGGCGAGCGTGATCCGACCGCGTTGCACGCCATGAACGGTTTCATCAGCGATCAGACCCTCATTCTCGTCATCCTGCTGCTGACGGTCGCCATGTTCCTGTGGGGCCGCTGGCGCCACGACATGGTCGCGGCCGGCTCGCTGCTGGCCTGCGTGTTGACCGGTCTGCTGCCGGCCGCCGACGCATTTGCGGGATTCGGCCATCCGGCCGTCATCTCGGTGGCCTGCGTGCTGGTGCTCAGTCGCGGCCTGCAGTTGTCCGGCGCGGTGGACGCGCTGGCGCGCCATGCGCTGCCGAAGAACGCCGGCGCGATGGCGAGCATGGGCGCGTTGATCGGCCTGGGCGCCGTGTTGTCGGGCTTCATGAACAACGTCGGCGCCATGGCCCTGCTGATGCCGGTGGCGATCCAGCTGTCCAAGCGGCTGGACATGGCGCCCGGCCAGGTGCTGATGCCGCTGGCCTTCGGCACCATCCTGGGCGGCATGACGACGCTGATCGGCACACCTCCCAACCTGATCGTCGCCGGCTTCCGGGCCGAAGCCGGCCTGGGCAGCTTCCGCATGTTCGATTTCACGCCCATCGGGCTGGCGGTGGCCGTCGCGGGCGTGGTGTTCGTCGTGCTGGCCGGCTGGCGGCTGGTGCCGGTGCGCAAGCAGTCGGGCATGGAGGGCTTCGAGACCGGTGCCTACCTGACCGAGGCCCGCGTGAAGCCGGGCAGCAAGGCCGAGGGCAAGACCTTGCGCGAACTCGACCGGGCGCTGGACGAGGCCGGTGCCCAGGTCGTGGGCCTGGTGCGCAACGAGGTGCGGGTCTTCGCGCCCAATCCGGGTCGGCGCGTGCGCGAAGGCGACATCCTGGTCATCGAGGCCGACGCCGAGTCGCTGGCCGAAGTCCTGTCGTCGTTCGGCCTGAAGCTGGAAGAGGCGATGCGCCCGCCGCCGGCCGAAGACGCCGCGGCCGACGTCGGGCCGGGCCGCGACGACGACCCGGCCGCGACCGCGCCCGCCGAGGCGTCGTCGGCGGCTGCTGCGGCTTCTGCCGCCGCGCCGGCGACCGCCCGTGCCGCGGCCAGCCGTGCCGCCGAGGCGGCGGTGGCGGCCTCCGCCGGGCCGGGTGGCGCGGTGGCCGTGTCCGGGGACGGCGGGGCCGGCGGCGACGCCGATGATCCGCCGGCGGACAAGCCGGCGGACAAGCCGACGGATAAACCCGGCGCGTCGGCCGAAGTCGTGCTGATGGAACTGGCGGTG
>JBFIDI010000012.1:0-27004 GCA_041581405.1 Burkholderiaceae bacterium | reverse complement strand
AGGACGGCTTGCGGTGGGTGCTCGCGACACCGAAGGCGCGTGACGGCCAGCTGCAGTCGGTGCGGGTCGGCTTTCGTGGCGACGCGGCCACGCCGACGCTGGCCGCGCTGGACATCGTGGACAACTTCGGCCAGCGTTCGGAACTGCGTTTCGACGGTGTCGAGGTCAATCCGCGCCTGCCGGACGACCTGTTCCAGTTCAAGCCGCCCGCCGGTGCCGATGTCATCCGGCAATGAGCGGGGTTTGCGTTGGCGAACCGGTGCCTGCCGCTGACCTCTGACGGGACGGTCCATGGCTGAGCTTTTTGCCACCGACCCGGCCGCGCCACTGGCCGAGGCCTTGCGGCCGACCAGCCTCGATGCCGTCATCGGCCAGTCGCATCTGATCGGCCCGGGCCGTCCGCTGCGACTGGCGTTCGAGTCCGGCAAGCCGCATTCGATGATCCTGTGGGGCCCGCCGGGCGTCGGCAAGACCACGCTGGCGCGGCTCACCGCCAGCGCGTTCGGCTACGCCTTCATCGCCTTGTCCGCGGTGTTCTCCGGCGTCAAGGAGATCCGCGCCGCGATGGAGCAGGCCGAACACAACCTGGCACAGGGCAAGAAGACCATCCTGGTCGTCGACGAGATCCACCGCTTCAACAAGAGCCAGCAGGATGGCCTGCTGCCTTTCGTCGAATCCGGTCTGGTGACCTTCATCGGCGCGACCACCGAGAACCCGTCGTTCGAGGTCAATTCGGCCCTGTTGTCCCGCGCCCAGGTCTATGTGTTGCAGAGCCTGAGCGACGATGAGCTGGCGCAGCTGGTGCGGCGCGCGCAAGGCGCGGTGCTGACGCAACTGCAGATCGCACCATCGGCGATCGACACGCTGGTGGGTTATGCCGACGGCGACGCGCGACGCCTGCTGAACCTGCTCGAGCAGGCCAGCACCGCCGCGCAGGCCGCGGGTGTCTCGAGCGTCGATGCGCAGTTCCTGCAGGACGCCTTGACGCTCAACGCCCGGCGCTTCGACAAGGGCGGCGACAACTTCTACGACCAGATCTCGGCGCTGCACAAGTCGGTGCGCGGATCGAGCCCCGACGCGGCCCTGTATTGGTTCAGCCGCATGCTCGACGGTGGTGCCGATGCACGTTACCTGTCGCGGCGCATCGTGCGCATGGCCTGGGAAGACATCGGCCTGGCCGACCCGCGCGCCATGCAGATCGCCAACGACGCGGCGTCCACGTTCGAGCGGCTGGGCTCGCCGGAGGGCGAACTCGCGCTGGCGCAGGCGGTGCTGTACCTGGCGGTCGCCCCCAAGAGCAATGCCGGCTACAAGGCCTACAACCAGGCCCGGACCTTCGTCAAGAAGGACCGGTCGCGCGAGGTGCCGGTGCACCTGCGCAACGCGCCGACCGGCCTGATGAAAGACCTGGGGCACGGCAGCGCCTACCGGTATGCCCACGACGAGCCCGAGGCGTATGCGGCCGGCGAGCGTTACCTGCCCGACGGCATGGCCGAGCCGCACTGGTACCGGCCGGTGCCGCGCGGGCTGGAGTCGCGTATTGCGGACAAGCTGGCCCACCTGCGGCAACTCGACGAAGCCGCACGCAAGGGCTGAGTCCATCGCGCGGGCCTGCGGCGAGGCCCTGCGCGGGCCGCATCCGCAAGCCGGATCGCGGCATCGCACGCAAGGGTAAACCCCCGCGTTTTGCCGGTCAGTGCACCAGGGTGGGTCAGTAGAATGGCGGCGGGTTCATGACCCCCCGAGCCGGGCTGCGACATGGTCCGGTTTTTGCGTAGCCGAATGTGGCGCCACAAGTGTGACGTTCTGCCACGACAACAATCAATACGACCGGAGCGTCAATTCATGGATATCTTCCTCCAGCAGATGATCAACGGGCTGGTGCTGGGCAGCGTGTATGCGCTCGTCGCACTCGGGTACACGATGGTGTACGGCATCATCCAGCTCATCAATTTCGCGCATGGCGAGGTGCTGATGTTTGGCGCATTGACCGCGTGGACGGTCGCCGGCATCCTGCAACCCGCCTTCCCCGGCATGCCGGGCTGGGGCGTATTGATTCTCTCGGCCCTGGTGGCCTGTTCGGCCGCCGCGCTGCTGAACTTCACGATCGAGAAGGTCGCGTACCGGCCGCTGCGCAATTCGCCGCGGCTGGCGCCGCTGATCACCGCCATCGGCATGTCGCTGCTGCTGCAGACGGTGGCGATGATCATCTGGAAACCCAACCCCAAGCCGTTTCCGAGCCTGTTGCCGGTGACGCCTTACGAGATCGGCGGCGCGGTGATCTCGCCCACCGACCTGCTGATCCTGTCCATGACCGTCATCCTGCTGGTGGCGCTGGTCTGGCTGGTGAACTACACCTCGCTCGGGCGCGCCATGCGGGCCACGGCCGAGAACCCGCGCGTGGCGGGTCTGATGGGCGTCAAGCCCGACGTCGTGATCTCCGCCACCTTCGTCATCGGCGCCGTGCTGGCGGCGCTGGCCGGCATCATGCTGGCGATGAAATACGGCACGGTGCAACACGCCATGGGTTTTCTTCCGGGGCTCAAGGCCTTCACGGCCGCGGTGTTCGGCGGCATCGGTAACCTCGCCGGTGCGGTGGTCGGAGGTGTGCTGCTCGGGGTGATCGAGGCGCTGGGCTCGGGATACATCGGTGTGCTGACCGGCGGCGTGCTGGGCAGCCACTACTCGGAGATCTTCGCCTTCATCGTGCTGATCGTGATCCTGACCCTGCGGCCGTCCGGCCTGCTGGGTGAGCGCGTGGCCGATCGTGCCTGAGGAGAGCACCATGAAAATCAACAAGATCTTCCTGTATTTCGTGATCGGTGTCGCACTGCTGGCGCTGCCGATGGGCCTGCAGGTGTTCGGCAATGCCTGGGTGCGCATCGTCGACACCGCGCTCCTGTACGTGCTGCTGGCCATCGGCCTGAACATCGTGGTCGGTTATGCCGGCCTGCTCGACCTGGGCTACGTGGCCTTCTTCGCGGTGGGCGCCTACATGTATGCGCTGCTGGCCTCGCCCCACCTGACCAACACCTTCGAATGGATCGCCGCCATCTATCCGCACGGCATCCACGTGCCCATCCTGCTCGTGATTCCGCTGGCGGCGGCCCTGGCCGGGCTGTTCGGCGTGTTGCTGGGCGCGCCCACGCTCAAGCTGCGCGGCGACTACCTGGCCATCGTCACGCTGGGCTTCGGCGAGATCATCCGGGTGTTCCTGAACAACCTGGACCATCCGGTGAACATCACCAACGGGCCCAAGGGCCTGAGCGGCATCGACGCATTCCAGATCTTCGGCGTCGACCTGAGCCGCTCGTTCGACGTGTTCGGCATGGAATTCACCTCGGTGGCGATGTATTACTACCTGTTCCTGACCATGGTGCTGATCAGCATCGTGCTCAGCCACCGGCTGGCCTTGTCGCGCGTGGGACGTGCCTGGATGGCGATCCGCGAGGACGAGGTCGCGGCCAAGGCCATGGGCATCAACACCCGCAACCTCAAGCTGCTGGCGTTCGGCATGGGGGCCTCGTTCGGTGGCGTCAGCGGCGCCCTGTTCGCGTCGTTCCAGGGTTTTGTCTCGCCCGAATCCTTCACGCTGATGGAGTCGGTGATGATCGTCTCGATGGTCGTGCTCGGCGGCCTGGGCCACCTGCCCGGCGTCGTGCTCGGCGCCGTGCTGCTGGCGGCCTTGCCCGAGGTGTTGCGGTATGTGGCCAGCCCGCTGCAGGCCTTCACCGGCGGCCGGCTGGATGCGTCCATCCTGCGCCAGCTGCTGATCGCGCTGGCGATGATCACCATCATGCTGATGCGTCCGCGCGGCCTGTGGCCGAGCCCGGAACACGGCAAGTCGCTGCAGACGAACACCTGAGGACCGGACCATGACAGACACCATTTTCAAGGTCGCGGGCATTTCGAAACGATTCGGCGGCCTGCAGGCGCTCAGCGATGTCGGCATCACCATCAACCGCGGACAGGTCTACGGCCTGATCGGCCCGAACGGCGCCGGCAAGACCACCTTCTTCAACGTCATCACCGGCCTGTACACCGCCGACAGCGGCAGCTTCGAGCTTGCCGGCAAGCCCTACAAGCCCAGCGCGGTGCACGAGGTGGCCAAGGCCGGCATCGCACGCACCTTCCAGAACATCCGGCTGTTCGCCGAGATGACGGCACTGGAGAACGTCATGGTGGGTCGGCACATCCGCACCCACTCCGGCCTGATGGGCGCGATGTTCCGCACCGCCAGTTTCCGCAAGGAAGAGCAGGAGATCGCCAAGCGCGCCCAGGAACTGCTGGAGTATGTCGGCATCGGCAAGCTGGCCGACTACAAGGCCCGCACGCTGAGTTACGGCGACCAGCGCCGGCTCGAGATCGCCCGGGCGCTGGCGACCGATCCCCAGCTGATTGCGCTCGACGAACCCGCGGCCGGCATGAACGCCACCGAAAAGGTGCAGCTGCGCGAACTGATCGACCAGATCCGCAACGACAAACGCACCATCCTGCTGATCGAACACGACGTCAAGCTGGTCATGGGCCTGTGCGACCGCGTGACCGTGCTCGACTACGGCAAGCAGATCGCCGAAGGACTGCCGCAGGAAGTGCAGAAGAACGAAGCAGTGATCGAGGCCTACCTCGGCACCGGAGGACATTGACATGGCAGCCACACTACTCAAGGTCACCGGCCTGAAGGTCTCCTACGGCGGCATCCAGGCCGTCAAGGGAGTCGACTTCGAGGTGCACGAAGGCGAACTCGTGACGCTGATCGGCTCCAACGGTGCCGGCAAGACCACGACGATGAAGGCCATCACCGGCACGCTGGGCCTCAACGACGGCGACATCGAATACATGGGCAAGAGCGTCAAGGGCCAGGGGCCGTGGGACCTGGTGCGCCAGGGCCTGGCCATGGTGCCCGAGGGCCGGGGCGTGTTCGCGCGCATGACCATCGTCGAGAACCTGCAGATGGGCGCCTATGTGCGGACCGACAAGGCCGCGATCGAGCAGGACGTCGAGAAGGTGTTCGGCATCTTCCCGCGCCTCAAGGAGCGCCGCGACCAGCTCGCCGGCACCATGTCCGGCGGCGAGCAGCAGATGCTGGCCATGGGGCGTGCGCTGATGAGCCGGCCCAAGGTCCTGCTGATGGACGAACCCTCGATGGGGCTGTCGCCCATCATGGTCGACAAGATCTTCGAGGTCGTGCGCGACGTCTATGCGCAGGGCGTGACCATCCTGCTGGTCGAGCAGAACGCGAGCCGGGCCTTGTCCGTGGCCAACCGCGCGTACGTGATGGACTCCGGCCTGATCACGATGAGCGGCGACGCCAAGGTCATGCTCAAGGACCCCAAGGTGCGCGCGGCCTACCTCGGCGAATAAGCGGCGCGTGCGCCATGGCGTCATCGGTGCTCGCACCTGCCACCTGGCTGGTGCTGGCCGACCTGGCGCTGGCGCTGCACGTGTCGTTCGTCGTCTTCGTCGTCGCCGGCCTGTTGCTGGTGCTGGCCGGCGGCTGGCGGCACTGGCACTGGGTGCGCAACCCGTGGTTCCGCATCGTGCACCTGCTGGCCATCGTGTTTGTCGTCGGCCAGACCTGGCTGGGCCAGGTGTGCCCGCTGACCACGCTGGAGATGTGGCTGCGCGCGCAGGGTGGGGCGGCGGTATATGCGGGCAGCTTCATCGGCCACTGGATGCAGGTGCTGCTGTATTACCAGGCGCCGAACTGGGTGTTTGCCGTGGTCTACACCCTGTTCGCACTGGCCGTCGTGCTGGCCTGGACCTGGGTCAGGCCCCGGCGTTTCGGCGCCGCCCGCTCAGCGCGCGACTGACGGCTCGGGGCGTCGCTGCGGCAGATGGGCATGGATCAGGTGCCCGGCGATCGACAATCCCAGTGGCGGCATCGGCGGCAACGCATCGTCGGGGCCGAACCATGCGGCCTGTGCAATCTCGGAACGATCGACCACGATGTCTCCGCCGGCGTATTGGGCGGTGAACGCGACCATCAGCGAATGCGGAAAAGGCCAGGGCTGGCTGCCGAAATAGGCGATGTCGCGCACGCGCAGGCCCACCTCCTCGTAGACCTCGCGGTGGATGGCCTCCTCGATCGATTCACCCGCCTCGACAAAGCCGGCCAGCGCGGTGAAGAAACCGCTGGGCGAATTCAGGTGTCGCGCCAGCAGGATGGCGTCGCCCCGCTGGATCAGCACCATCATGGCCGGCGAGATGCGCGGATAGGCCTGGTGGCCGCACTGCGGGCAACGCACGCAGCGTTCGCCCGGCACCGGCACGGTCGCGCATCCGCAGGCGCCGCAGAAGCGGTGGGTGCGCGCCCACTCGACGATCTGGAAGGCGCGGCCGGCAATGGCCAGCAAGGCGTCGTCGATCACGCCGAACAGCGAACGCAGCTTGCGCCATTGGTGGCCGGGTGCCGGCGCGCTGCCGCCGGCCAGCCAGGTGACGCGGAAATACCGGTCGTCGAGCATGCCGACCGGCTGGAAGCCGCCGGCAAACGGCAGGGGATGCGCGGCAATGTCGAGGTGCAGCTGCAGATCGGCTTCGCGCACCAGCACGGTGTCGCCGCAGAAGACCAGGTTGACGGGGCTCGGGTGGTCCTGCTCCAGCAGCAGGGGAGTGAAGCGATCGGGCGTGCGCAGCATGTCGGGGCCGCCCCGCCGTGGCGCCGGTTCCGTCCGCCCTTGCGGGACGGCGAACACGGTGTCGCGGGGCAGATGTCGGTGGTTGGGGCCTTGGTGGATCCCGATCATCGCACCAAACGACGACGGCCGGAAAACCGGCCGTCGTGATGAAGCGTCGCAACGGGCTCGCGCCCGATGCTGCGGGCCGGTCAGGCCGTCGCGCTGGCGCTCGCTGCCTTGGTCGCGGCGGTCTTGCGCACCGGCGTCTTGCGCACGGCGGCCTTGGTTGCGGCCGCCTTGGCGGTGGTGCGGCGGGTCGGCGCGCGCTTGGCCTTGGCCTTGGCCGGCTTCGTGGCCTGGACGGCCTTGCGCGTCGAGCTGCGCTTGACGGTGGCGACCTTGACCTTGGCGTTCTTGCCCGCGACGGTGTTGGCCAGGTTGCTCGAACCCTGTTCCAGCTTGCCCGCCAGGTTGCCGACGACGATGGCGGCCGGCACGGTGGCCTTGGCCAGGCTGTTCAGCGTTGCGACACCGGTGCGCTTTTCGAAGGCGCTGGCATTGGCCGCAACCTGCTGCACGCCCTTGCCGGCCAGTTCGACGGCCTTGTTGACCATGACGTCGGCGCCCTTGGAGGTCACGTCGATGCCCCTGATGTACATGCCGCTGATCGTCTTCTGGGCGACGAGTGCGTTCTTGCGCACTTCGACACGCAGCTGACGGGACGACTGCTGCAAGGCCTTCTCCCAGCGCTGGTCGACGAATTGCACGGCGCGCTGGTTGCCCACGCGGTAGGCCTGGATGACGTTCCTGGCCGTGTTGCCATAGGACTCGATCAGATCGGTGGTGACGGTGGAAAGGTTCTTGTTGCTCATGGCGGTTCCTTGACGATGGTGACGAAAACGGGATTTGCCGGGAGAGCGGGGCGAGCCCGCATCCAGCAACAGGTCCGCATTGTCCCGACGCGACCTAGTGGCCGCACCCTAGAGCGGCCGCTTTTCCTAGAGCGTGCAGCCTAGTGCCGGCCGCACGACGCCGCTGCGGCAGGTCCTTCGCGGCCGTGCGATGGCGTGACCGATGCGTTCGACGCGCCTCAGATGCTTGCCGTATCAGCCATCATCACGTCGACGCCGGCGCTGGCGAAGTTGGCCAGGTCGGCGGCCGTGGCCTGCCCCTCGGGCGACGCCATGGCATCGGCGATCGCGGCCATCGAATCGAACGACAAGGTCGCGACCAGGTAGACCGCGTGTTTGCCGGCCATGCCCATCACGTCGCCCCGCGTGACCTCGTACGCGCGCAATCCGGGAATCTTCTTCGCCAGCGGCACGTGGGTCTCGAAATAGTAGCTGTCGAACGCCGCCGGATCGGCGGGTTGCTGGTAGATCGCGTACAGCTTGGCCATGGTGTGTCTCCGCAAGCCGTCGGCGGACGGCCCGCCGGCGCGCGGCCCCACTATAGTCCCGCTTCGCGGCGCGGGCCAGCCGACCACGCCGGCGACCCGGTCGTGCGCCGGTGTGGCCGCGTGCGCCGTGTTACCTGGCCCAGGTGTCCTTGAGCCCCACCGACAGGTTGAACACTGGCTTGGCCGGCGTGTGGTCGACCCGGTCCGCGACGAAATAGCCGTGGCGCTCGAACTGGAACTTGTCGTCCGGCTGCGCCTGGGCCAGCGACGGCTCGACGATGGCCTGGACCACGCGCAGGCTGTCCGGATTCAGGCTGGCCAGGAAGTCGCGTCCGCCGGCATCGGGCTGGGGCTCGGTGAACAGCCGGTCGTACAGCCGCACCTCGGCCGGCAGGCCGTCCGATACGCCGACCCAGGTGATGACACCCTTGACCTTGATGTTGTCCGACCCCGGCGTGCCGCTCTTGGTGTCCGGAATCAGCGTCGCGTGCACCGCGGTGATGGCTCCGTCGGGACCCTTGCTGCAACCGGTGCACTCGATGACATGGCCGTATTTGAGCCGCACCTTGTTGCCGGGAAACAGCCGGAAGAAACCCTTGGACGGCGTTTCCATGAAGTCGCCGCGTTCGATCCAGACCTCGCCGCCCATCGCGAACTGGCGCCGGCCCAGTTCCGGCCGGTGCGGATGGACCGGGGCGCTGCAGTCGTCGAGCCTGCCGTTGCCGTCGGCATCGACGCCGATGACCGCGTCCCAGTTGCTGATCACCAGCTGGATCGGGTCGAGCACGGCCATGGCCCGTGGCGCCACTTCCTCCAGCGTCTCGCGCAGGCAGCCTTCGAGCGAGCTGTAGTCGGTCCAGCCGCCCGCCTTGCTGGTGCCGGCACGTTCGGCCAGCAAGCGGATGCTCTCGGGCGTGTAGCCGCGCCGGCGCAGGCCGACCAGCGTGGGCATGCGCGGATCGTCCCAGCCGCTGACCTTGTGGTCGTAGACCAGCGCGGCCAGCTTGCGCTTGCTGGTGATGACGTAGGTCAGGTTCAGGCGCGCGAATTCGTATTGCCGCGGCGGCGGAGCCGTCAGCAGGCCGCCTTCGATCAGCCGTGCCAGCAGCCAGTCGTACCAGGGACGCTGGTCCTCGAACTCCAGCGTGCAGATGCTGTGCGTGATCTGCTCGAGCGCATCCTCGATCGGATGGGCATAGGCATACATCGGGTAGATGCACCACTTGTCGCCGGTGTTGTGGTGCGGGGCGCGGCGGATCCGGTAGATGGTCGGGTCGCGCATGTTGATGTTGGGGCTGGCCATGTCGATCCTGGCGCGCAACACCATGCTGCCGTCGAGGTGCCCGCCATCACGCATCTCGCGAAAACGCACCAGGTTCTCCTGCGGCGATCGGTTGCGGAACGGGCTGTCGACCCCGGGGCGCGAGAAGTCGCCCCGGTTGATGCGGATCTCCTCGGCGCTTTGCTCGTCGACGTAGGCGTGGCCGGCGGTGATCAGGTATTCCGCCGCGCGGTACATGAAGTCGAAATAGTCGCTGGCGTGGTAGAGGTGCTTGCAGCCGTGCGCCTCCCAGTCGAAACCGAGCCAGTGCACGGTGTCGACGATGGCATCGACGAACTCCTTGTCCTCCTTCTCCGGATTGGTGTCGTCGAAGCGCAGATGGCAGACACCGCCGTATTCCTGTGCCAGGCCGAAGTTCAGGCAGATGCTCTTGGCGTGTCCGATGTGCAGGTAACCATTGGGTTCGGGCGGGAAGCGGGTGCGGATGCGGGCCGGATCGGGCCCTCCGGCCGCGTGATGCGCGCCGTCGCCCGGGCTGCCGCCCCAGCGGCGCGACGCGTTGACACCGTTTGCCAGGTCGGACTCGATGATCTGGCGCAGGAAATTGCTCGGTTTGGCGGGTTCCGCGGCGGCCGGCGCCGTGTTTTTTGCGGGCTTGGAAGGGGGCGTGCTCATGCACCGGATTCTAGGCGGCGGTCGGCCTCCGCGCCGTGGCGCACGCGCACGCTCGGCCAGCGCCCGGTCCTCGTCGCCGCAGGCCCGCCCCCCGCCCGCGGGCAGGCTGCGGGCGATCGGCCGTCACTGGCCGAATCGAGGGCCGTCGCGCAGGAATTCCATCTCTTGCGCGCTTCTGGCGCGGCCCATGGCCGCGTTGCGGTACGGGAAACGGCCGAAACGCGCAATGATGTCCCGGTGTTCGCGCGCGAACTTGAGATGGCCTTGCAGGTCCTGCCGGCGCTCCGGCGGCGCGCCGTCGTGCAACTGCTGGAAGCGGCGCACGCATTCGTCCTGCAGCGCGAGGTCTTCCGCATGCATCAGCGGCATCAACAGGAATACCGTGCATGCCAGCGGCAGTTCGGCCTGCCAGCCGCGATGCAGCGCGTCCGACACCAGGGCCTGGGCCCGCGTATCCCCGGCAAACGCCCGTGCCTGGCCGCGGAACACGTTGCGCGTGAACTGGTCGAGCACGACCACCAGCGCCAGCCGTTCGAGTGCCGTGTCTTCCCAGTGCGCCAGGCCATCGGCCAGGGCCTGCTCGACGCAGGCGCCGAATCGCGCCGTGATGTCGGCGTCCTGGGCCTTGCCGCCGCCGAACCACAAGGCGCTGCGGCTCTGGCTGGGCCAGCCGCGCTCCAGCGCGTCGCCGAACCAGTAGTCCAGCACCTGCGCCGGGCTCGCAGTTTCCGTGTCGTCATCGTGGGTCGTCATGGATGTCTCTCCTTGCTTGCGTCGCCCGGTTGTACTACATCGCCTTGAACCGGTGCGCGTACAGCCGGCTGACCGCAATCCGTTCCGGGCGGTCGCGCAGCGCCAGCCAGAGCTTGCCGGCCTCGTCGCGCGTGACCGTGGCAATCGAGCGGGCCCGCACGACATGGGAGCGATGCACCTGCCAGAACTGCTGCGGATCGAGCCGCGGCAACAACTCGCGCAGCGGCGTGCGGATCAGGTACTCGCGATCCGCCGTCAAGACGCGTACGTATTTGTCCGCCGCTTCCAGCAGCCGGACCTCGTCCAGCGCCACCAGGTGCAGCACGTTGCCGACGCTGGCCTGCAGGACGGTCAATGGCTCCGGCACCGTGCCGGGCATGGCGGCGCCGGCCAGCCACTGGCGCAACTGGTCGACCGCCTGCGCGACCGCCGGTGCATCGGGCACGGCCGCCGGCGCGGACGGGGTCGCGGTCTCGAACATCGCCCGCAGGCGCGCCACCGTCTTGCGCAGCCGCTCGGGCTGCACCGGCTTGAGCAGGTAGTCGACGGCATGGGTCTCGAAGGCCTGCACCGCATATTGTTCGTACGCGGTGACGAATACCAGCGCCGGGAACGGCGTGTCGCCGGTATCCGCATCCCAGTGCTCGAGCAGGCCGGCCGCCACGTCGATGCCGCTGCGCCCGGGCATGCGGATGTCTAGGAACAACACGTCGGGCCGCAGTCGCAAGCCATGTTCCAGCGCGCCGTCGCCGTCGCCGACCGTGGCCAGGATCTCCAGCGCCGGCCAGAGCCGGCCCAGGTCCCGGGCCAGCGCCTGCGCCAGCAGCGGCTCGTCTTCGGCAATCAGCGCGGTGGGCATGAAAAGGCCGGCCCCGATGTCATGGGGTTGCGCCGGCGCTGCGCCAGGGCAGGTCGATCCGG
Source organism: Burkholderiaceae bacterium (assembly GCA_041581405.1). Taxonomy (GTDB): domain Bacteria; phylum Pseudomonadota; class Gammaproteobacteria; order Burkholderiales; family Burkholderiaceae_C; genus CAISIP01. The sequence goes on along the minus strand of JBFIDI010000012.1, from coordinate 15,354 downwards.
ACGGCGACACCCGCCGGCGCGCCGGGCACGACGGCCAGTCGCGCCTGGGACCCGTAGGCGGTCTGCAGGCGCTCGCGCACCTGCGTCAGGCCGAATCCGTTCGCCGGCAACGCGTCCGGTGCCAGGCCCATGCCGGTGTCGTGCACCTCCAGCGTCAACACCGCGCCGTTGCGGCTGGCCCGAACCGTGACACTGCCGCCGCCGACCTTGGGCTCCAGGCCGTGCTGGATCGCGTTCTCGACCAGGGGCTGCAGCAACAGGGTCGGGATTTCCGCCGATGCCAGTGCCGCCGGCAGCTCCAGCGAGAACGACAGCCGGGGCCCCATGCGCACCGCCATCAGTTCCAGGTAGTCGCGCAGGCGGGCGAACTCGGCCTGCAGCGAATGGGTGCTCGCGCGCGAGGCATTGAGCGTGGCGCGCAGATAGGCGATCAGGTGATCGAGCATGACCTGCGCGCGCGCCGGGTCGGCGTCGATCAGCACACGCAGGTTGGCCAGGGTGTTGAACAACATGTGGGGCTCGAGCTGGGTTTCGAGCAGCTTGAGCCGGGCCTGCGCCGCCTGGTAGTTCGCCTCGGTCATGCGGGCCGTGAGGTAGCTGCTCTGTGTGCGGGTATAGAAGTAATAACTGGCCGCCGTGCCCGCCAGCACGGTGATCAGCAGCGACGCGGGCAGGGTCTGCAGGCCGATGCCGCTCCACGACGACCATCCGAACCATGCGTCGCCGATCAGCGTTCCCGCGACGTAGCCGGCCGCCACGCTGCCCAGCGGCAACAACCAGGCGCCATGGCCTTGCGGCCAACCGGTCGTGCGGCTCGAGGCAAACCATTCACGGCCGAAGTCGATCAGAAACCAGATGCTGCTGCCGATCGCCAGCGAATACACGAGCGCGATCTCGTAGGCTTGTTCGGGCCGGAACGCGAACTGGATCGCCGCCGCCGCCAGGCAGAACGCCAGTGTCTGCAGCAGGTGGCTGGCCTTGGCAATCCAGTCGATGCGCATGTGCCAGGTTCCGGGTCAGCCGGGGTCGCGCTCGCGCCGCAGTCGTTCGCGCTCCTTCTCCACCATCCGTTCACGCAGGCCGGAGCCCGAGCCGAGCAGGAACACGGCCACGCCATGCAGAATCAGTCCCAGGCCCCAGCCCAGCATCGGATAGATCGACCAGCGGCGCTGGCCCATGCCGTATTCCGACAGCGCGAACAGGACCAGGTTGACGACCAGGTACACCGCCGCATGGGTGTACCAGCCCAGCTTGGCGCCGGCGCGTCGGCGGGCCAGCCGGTCGATGTCTTCGTTGGAAATCGGTGCTTGCATGGCGGTGTCCATTCTAGGAGTCGGATCGCCGGGACGGTCGCGTACGGCGGCGTGGTGGCGTCAGTCGCGGCAGGCCGCGATGATGGCGGGATAGGCGCGTTCGTCCAGCGTCAGCCCGATATGGCCGACGCCATCGACCAGGGTCACGGTCACCGGATGGGCTGCACCGGCGAACTCGGCGGCATACCGGCTGGTGTCGAACAGTTCGTCCTGCGTGCCGGCGACGATCCACATCGGCTTGCGCGCGCGGCGGATGTCGCCGCGGTAGTCGTCGCGCGGACGGAAGGCGGTGGCCAGCGTGTAGTCGTAGCTGCCGGTCAGGAATTCCCGTGCCGCGTCGTTGAGTCCGAAGCGCAGCACCGGCAGGTGGTTCCAGGTGCGGATGCCGACCCGGTTGAGCATGCTCAGCGCGATCAGGCGGGGCAGGCCGACCGACACCCAGCCCCCGTTGTCGGGTCGCTGGGTCGGGGCGGCGTGATGCAGGAACGGCGCCAGCAGCAGGTAACGGTCGAACAGATCCTGGTGCATGCCGCCGGCCAGGCGCAACACGAAGCCGCCGCCCGATGAAAAGCCGGCCAGGGTGCTCGGTCCGTCGTGCGGCACGGCCTGCATGAAGTCTGCGACGTCGTCCTCGAGCTGGCCGACATGGTCGGCCCGGCCCCGGGGCCCGGAGTCGCCGTGCCCCCGCATGTCCAGCGCGTCGACCGTGAAACCCGCCTGCGCCAGCGCACGTGCCAGCGGATGCATGGACCGGGCCCGCGCCGACGAGCCGTGCACCAGCACGATGCGACGCCGGGTGTCCGTGGCCGCCGGGGCGCCGGCAGGTGCATAGTGCAGCCATGCCAGCTGGGTGCCGTCGCGCGCCGTGAAATGCCGGGCCGGCGGGACGTCCGAGAAGTCGGCCTTGGAAAACGGTGCGTTGATGCTGTCGAGCGCGGCGATCGGGCGCGGACCGCCCAGTGCGATCGCGGCCGCCAGCATCAGTACCAGTATTGCCGCGGTTGTCAGGATCATGGGTGCGACTTTGTTCATGTCGGTTCGTGCAATGGACGGGTGGTGTGCCGCAGGCCGTGTATGTTGCCATGGGGGGCGAGGCGCCGCAGGCGCAGCACGCGGGTCGCGACGCGGTGCTGCGGGATCCGGATCGACATCCAAAGGCCTTTCTCGGCATGAAGACGGATGCGTCGCATGTCAGATCAGGCCCATCCACTGGCCCAGCACCAGGTTGCCCAGGTAGCGGCCCGGCAACAACGTGAAGCCGCCGGCGACCACGCAGGCGCCCAGATACAGGTACTGCATGATCTTGCGATGCCCGTCGATGTTGCCGTGGGCCAGGTGCCGGAACGCGCCGAACAGTCCGAACAGCGTGGTGGGCACCAGCAGGTGGATCGGGGTGTAACCCGCGATATTGGGCAGCGCGTAGTCGCGGATGAAGATGGCCGACAGGGCGGCGGCCAGCATCAGCGTGACCCAGGCGTAACCGAAGGCCCGATGCAGGCGCGGCCGCTGTTGCCGGCCCTTGCGTGCCCACAGGGCGACCGGTCCCAGCACGACGGCGGCGAGCGCGGCTGTGGTGTGGATCGCGATCAGCGGTGACATCTGCATGGGGGTCTCCTGGAGGGGAATGCCGCCGACTGTGCCCGGTCGTCTCCGACCCGGCCAGCGGTGTGCGACGAAGTGGCGAACGCCGGCCGTGAAATGCCGCCAGGCGGCGCCAACGACTTTGCCGTGTCTTTACAAAATCCCGGTCGGGACCGTACGGAAAACCCGTGCCTGTTCCTAGAATTCGCGCATGAACAATACGCGCGGGTGGGTGTTGCCGGGATTGCTGGTCGTGGCCGCCGCCGCCACCGCGTGGTGGTGGACCCAGCGCTCCGGCGCCGACACGGTGCAGTACCGCACGGCGACCATCGAACGCGGCAACCTGCAGGCCACGGTGTCGGCCAGCGGTGCGGTCAACCCGGTCACCCAGGTGTCGGTCGGCACCCAGGTGTCGGGCCAGATCCGGGACCTGCTGGTGGATTTCAACTCCGAGGTCAGGGCCGGTCAGCTGATCGCGCAGATCGACCCGGAGACCTTCGAATACCGGGTGCGTGCGGCCCAGGCCGATGTCGAGGCGGCGCAGGCGGCCGTGGCCACGGCGCAGGCGGCGGCCGCCGCGGGCCGGGCCCAGGTGGCGCGAGCCCAGGTCGACCTGAACGAGGCCCAGCGCGACTTCGAGCGCAAGCACAGCCTGGTGCAGATGCAGTTCATTGCGCAAAGCGAGTCCGACCGGGCCCGCGCGCTGGTCAACACCACGACCGAGGCACTCAAGGCGACCCAAGCCCAGGTCGGCGTGACCGAGGCGCAGATCAGGGCCGCACTGGCCAACGTCGCACAACGCGAGGCCGCCTTGGCGCAGGCGCGGGTGGACCTGGCGCGCACCCGGATCACGTCGCCGGTGGACGGCATCGTGATCAAGCGCGCGATCGAAAAAGGCCAGACCGTGGCCGCCAGCCTGCAGTCGCCCGAGTTGTTCGTGATCGCGCAGAACCTGTCGGACATGCAGGTCGACGCCAGCGTCGACGAAAGCGACGTGGGGCGCATCCGCGCCGGGCAACACGCCACGTTCACCGTCGACGCGTTTCCGGGCCAGACCTTCGAGGGCGAGGTGCGACAGGTGCGCAAGGCCGCGCAGACCATTGCCAACGTCGTGACCTACGTGGCCGTGGTCGGTTTCTCCAACCACGCCGGGCGGCTGCTGCCGGGCATGACGGCCAATGTGCGCATCGTCACCGACCAGCGCGACAACGTGCTCAAGGTGCCCAATGCGGCCCTGCGGGTGCGTATTGCCGGTATCGAACCCGCGCCGGCCGCCGGTGCGTCCGCGCCCGCCGGCACGGGTTCGGGCGCCAGCACCGGTGACGCAACGGGATGGTCGTGGATGTCGGCCGCGCATGCGCAGCCCGCTGCGGGCGGCGGATTCGCCGCGATGCGCGAACGGCTGGTCGCCGACCTGCAGCTCGATGCGTCCCAGCAGGCCAGGCTCGACGCCATCATGCTGGAGTTGCGCCCGCGTTTCATGGCGGTGGCCGACCTCGAGCAGCCGCAGCGGCAGCCGGCGCGTGCCAGGTTGCTGGCCGAGATGCAGCAGAAGATCAATACGATGCTGACGCCGGACCAGCGCGCCACGTACGAGCTGATGCAGGCCCGCGCGGCTGCCAACCGGGCGGCGCAGGCGACGACAGCCGGCGTCGGCCCGGCGCCGACCGGTGCCGCTGCGACGGGGCCTGCCTCGGGTGGCGTGGCGGCAGCGCCCGCACCGGCCACGCCGTCCGCGGGCGGCGGCAACGCCGCGCCGACCCCGGCCGCCCCGGCGGCGGCCGGTGGTGGTCCGTTGCAGGAGTTCCGCAACCGCCTGGTGGCCGAGCTCCGGCTCGGCGCCGAACAAGCGGCCAAGGTCGATGCCGTCATCGTCGATGCCCGGCCCCGCTTCATGGCCTTGCGCGACTTGCCGGCCGAAGAACGGCCCAAGGGACGCGACCGCATCATGGCCGACCTGCGGGCACGCATCGGCGATGTGCTCACGCCCGAACAGAAGACGCGGTATGCCGCAATGCTGGCCGAGGCGGCCGGCCGCACCAACACCCGCGGTCGCATCTACCTGCTGGGTGCCGACGGCAAGCCGAAGGCGTTCAACGTGCGCCTGGGCATATCGGATGGCAGCAGCACCGAGTTGCTGCTCGCCGCCGGCAGCCCGGCGGCGGCCGAGTTGCGCGAAGGCGCGACCGTCATCACCGGCGTGCTGGCGCCGGCCGCCGGTGGCAGCCGGCCCCCGGGCGGGCCGCGCCTGCCGTTCTAGCCTTCTTCACATGCCGGAACCATCGGTGCTGATCGCAGCGCGCGACCTGACCAAGGTCTACACCATGGGTGACCAGACCGTGCACGCCTTGCGCGGCGTGTCGCTGGACATCGTCGACGGGGAATTCGTCGCCATCATGGGCGCCTCGGGATCCGGCAAGTCGACGCTGATGAACATCCTCGGTTGCCTGGACCTGCCCACGGCGGGCCACTACCGGCTGGCGGGCGAGTCGGTCGAATCGATGTCGCCCGACCAGCTGGCCTCGATCCGCAACCGGCGCATCGGCTTCGTGTTCCAGCAGTTCAACCTGTTGCCCCGCACCAGTGCGCTGGAAAACGTCGAACTGCCGATGGTCTATGCCGGCATTGCGGCAGCGACACGGCGCGAGCGGGCGATGGCGGCACTCGCGCAGGTCGGCCTGGGCCAGCGCCATGCGCACACGCCGTCCGAACTCTCGGGCGGCCAGCAGCAACGCGTGGCGATCGCGCGGGCGCTGGTGAACCGGCCGCAGCTGATCCTGGCCGACGAGCCGACCGGCGCGCTGGACACCCAGACCAGCGAGGACATCATGCGGCTGCTGACCGAACTCAACGGCGCCGGCATGACGGTGGTGCTGGTGACACACGAGAACGACATCGCGCAATGGGCGCGCCGCAAGATCGTGTTCCGCGACGGCCTGATGCTGCAGGACCAGTCGCAGCCCGGCGGACCGATGGCGCCGGCGGTGACGGAGCCAGCGCCATGAACACGCTGGCGGCGCTGCGCAGCGCCTGGCGCGCGCTTGCGGCCAACACCTTGCGCAGCATCCTGACCATGCTGGGCATCATCATCGGCGTGGCCGCGGTGATCACGATGATCGCGGTCGGCCAGGGCGCCACCAACCGGGTGAAGGAGCAGATGAAGGGCCTGGGCTCGAACATCATGCTGGTGTTTCCCGGCACCATCACCCAGGGCGGCGCGCGCCTGGGCGCGCAGACCGGCCAGTCGCTGACCGAGGAGGATGCGCTGGCGATCGCGCTGGAGGTGCCCGAGGTGCAGGTGGCCGCGCCGGTGTCGCGGACCGGCGCGCAGGTGGTGGCCGGCAATGCGAACTGGAGCACCAGCATCTTCGGCACCAGCAACGACTACCTGGAGGCGCGCGACTGGACGCTGGACTCCGGCCGGTTGTTCGAGGCCGCCGAGATGGCCGGTTCCGCCAAGGTGGCGATCGTCGGCCAGACCACGGCGCGCGAGTTGTTCGGCGACGCCGATCCGCTGGACCAGGTGATCCGCATCAAGAAGGTGCCGGTCACCATCGTCGGACTGCTCGAGAAAAAGGGGCAGAACGCCAACGGCCAGGACCAGGACGACGTGGTGATGGTGCCGATCAGCACCTACCGCAACCGCATCCAGGGGGGTGCGGGTGGCAAGGCGCGGCGGGTCGGCTCGATCACGGTCAAGGTCAGGGAAGGCCAGAGCATGAAGGCGGCCGAGGACAACATCAAGGACCTGCTGCGCCAGCGCTTCAGGATCCAGAGCGGCGCCGACGACAGCTTCACGATCCGCAACCTGACCGAGATCCTGCAGGCGCAGGAAGCATCGAGCCAGGTCATGACGCTGCTGCTGGCGGCGGTGGCCGGCATCAGCCTGGTGATCGGGGGCATCGGCATCATGAACATCATGCTGGTCAGCGTGACCGAACGCACGCGCGAGATCGGGCTGCGCATGGCGGTGGGCGCGCGCGGGCGCGACATCCTGGCGCAATTCCTGATCGAGGCGGTCACGCTGAGCCTGATCGGCGGCGGCATCGGCGTCGTGATCGGTGCCATTGCGACCTGGGCCATCGGCCAGTTCGCCGGCTGGCAGGTCAGCATGACCGCGGGCAGCGTCGTGCTGGCGGCGGGTTTCTCCGGATTGGTCGGTGTGTTTTTCGGGTTCTACCCGGCGCGGCGGGCGTCGCGCCTGCTGCCGATCCAGGCCTTGCGTTACGAGTGAGAGCTGGCCTGACTCTTGCGTGTCTTTAGGGGCGGTGATAATCCGCGCTTCGACCATGCCCCGGCAGGCCGCTTCTGCGGTTCCGTCATCCCGGGGCGATGGCAGTGGCAATGCCACATTCCCAGGATAGGAGTTTGCGTGGATAGTGTGTTGTTGGCCAAGGCGGCCGTGATGGGAATCGTCGAGGGCCTGACCGAGTTTCTGCCGATTTCGTCGACCGGGCATCTGATTCTTGCGGGGGCGCTGCTCGGCATGGACGATGCCAAGGCCAAGGTGTTCGACATCGCGATCCAGACCGGTGCCATCCTGGCGGTGATCATCGTGTATTGGCAGAAGATCCGCGAGACGCTGGTGCAGTTGCCGCATCAGGAGCAGGCGCAGCGGTTCTCGCTCAACGTGCTGATCGCGTTTTTCCCGGCGGTGATCCTGGGCCTGCTGTTCGGCAAGGCGATCAAGGCCCACCTGTTCACGCCGGTGGTCGTGGCCAGCGCCTTCATCGTCGGCGGCCTGATCATCCTGTGGGCCGAACGGCGCCACAGCCGCGCCGCGACGGCGCCGCGCATCCTGAGCGTGGATGCGATGCGCTGGACCGACGCGATCAAGGTCGGCCTGGTGCAGTGCCTGGCGATGATTCCCGGCACCAGCCGCAGCGGCGCGACCATCATCGGCGCCATGTTGCTGGGGCTGTCGCGCAAGGCGGCCACCGATTTCTCGTTCTTCCTGGCGATTCCGACGCTGATCGGCGCCGGTGTCTACAGCCTGTACAAGGAGCGTGCCCTGCTGGCCATGTCGGACCTGCCGATGTTCGGCGTCGGCCTGTTGTTCTCGTTCATCAGTGCCTGGTTGTGCATCCGCTGGCTGCTGCGTTACATCGCGACCCATACCTTCGTCGGTTTCGCCTGGTACAGGATCGCGTTCGGCATCATCGTGTTGCTGACCGCCTGGACCGGCGCCGTGCAGTGGGTCGATTGACCGTTGCCGGCCGGTCGGGCCGGCGGTTGCAGCCGCTCAAGCGATGCTGCGCAGGTTGAGAATGCTGGTCTCGATGGCTGCCGCCGTCACGGCCGGCAGTTCCATCGGAAACAGGTGGCTGCCGTCGAGCATCGTGATGCGGCCTTTGGTCAGCTGTTCGGTCATCTGCATGCCGACCTGCTTCATCTCGCGCGAGTGCAGGCCGCCGATGAAGGCCACCGGACACTTGATCGGGTGGCGCCGGAACAGGCGCTCCAGGTTGCTCGGCAGGTTGTTGTAGATCGCCGTCTCCACGTCGCGGGAGAACGCCAGCACGCGCTGGCCCTCCTGGTCCACGGTGCCGCGATGGATGTAGTCCTGCAGCACCTCCGGGTCCCAGCGGGAAAACGCCTTCTTGTGCCGGAAATGCTCGAGCGCCGCCGCTTCGCTGGGCCAGCTGTTGCGCCGGCGCCGGCTGACGGCGCCCGGTGACACCGCGGCGACGATCTGCGTGCTCTTGATCAGGCCCAGTGTCGTGGCCTTCCAGCCGCCGAGCACCGGCGAGTCCAGCATCACCACACCCTTGGCCAGTTCCGGGTGCCGTGCCGCTGCCATCAGGCTCAGGAAGCCGCCGAGCGAGTGACCGACGAACCAGGCCGGCTCGCCGGCCTTGTCGACCACCGCCTGCGCATGGTCGGCGAGCTGGCGCACCAGGTGCGGCCAGTTGTTGGTGACCGGGTATTGCGGATCGTGGCCGAACATCTCGACCGCGCTGACCTTCAGGCCACGCGACTTCAGATGCTTGAACAGGACACGGTAGGTGCTGGCCGGAAAGCTGTTGGCGTGGGAGAAGACGATCTGCGCCATCAGATCAGCTTTTCCTGCGGGTTGCGGATCTTCTTGAGCGGATGGTTGCGGGAGGCCTCGACCATCAGCGGAATGTCGGTCTGCTCGCCTTGCCACATCGGATCCTCGATGCTGTCGAACACCTCGCGCAGCTTGCTGCCCCAGTTGTTGTGCATCATCTGGTAGTAGGGGTTGTTCTCGTCGATGCAGACGATCTTGTCGGTCTGGAACCGGTCGACCTCGTAGACCACCATGTCCAGCGGCAGTCCGACCGAGAGGTTGGACTTGAGCGTGGAGTCCATCGACACCAGCGCGCACTTGGCCGCTTCGTTCAGCGGCGTCTGCGGCGTGATCACGCGGTCGAGCACCGGCTTGCCGTATTTGGATTCGCCGATCTGGAAATACGGTGTCTCCGGCGTGGCCTCGATGAAGTTGCCGGCCGAGTAGACCTGGAACAGCCGCATCGATTCGCCGCGGATCTGGCCGCCGATCAGCATCGAGACATTGAACTCCACGCCCGACTGTTTCAGCGACTCGCCGTCACGCTGCTGCACGCGGCGGATGGCCGCGCCGAGCACACGGGCCACGTCGAACATGCTGCTGGCGTTCCAGATCGTCAGCGGCTCGGCATCGCCGTCCTCCTTCAGCCGTTCGATCTGCAGGATCTCGCGCACCGACTGCGAGATGCTCAGGTTGCCGGCGGTGAGCAACACGATGAAGCGGTCGTCGGTCCTCTCGTAGACGATGATCTTGCGGAAGGTGCTGATCTGGTCGAGCCCGGCATTGGTGCGGGAGTCGGACAGGAATACCAGTCCGGCATTGAGTTTGATGGCGACGCAGTAGGTCATGGCGGGGCGCGCGCAGGCACGCGCTGGAGTTGCAACGAAGCCGGTGCCGACGGGTTGCCCCGTCGGCACCGGCATACAGGTCGCAATGGTACCAAGCGGGCGGACCCGCCCGGCACGGACCGCCTTACTGGCGGTTCTTCTCCAGCGCCTTCTCGGTTTCGTCGGACTGCCACATGTTGGCGGTCACGTCGACCTTGCTGGCCTTGCCGGATTCGTCGAGGTCGATCTGGACTTCATACGTGGACTGGTCCTTGACGATCTCCATCTCGACATAGTCCTTGTCACGGTCGTTGGTCGACGTGATCTGGTAACCCATCTTCTTCAGTTCGGCGGTATAGGCGGCCAGCGGCTTGCCTTCGGCCAGCGCCTTCTCGAGTTTCTCCGACTCGGTGTTCCAGCGCGCCATGCGCGGGCTGTCGCTGTAGGCCGAGTTGCTGGCCACGTAACGCGGCGGCTGATCCATGCGGTTGCCGCGCAGCACGCTCTTGGTGGCGTCGGCGCGCCAGATGTTGGATTCGACCTTCACCGATTCGCCCTTGCCGGCCTTGTCCAGTTCGATCTGGACCTCGTAGGAGTTGGTGTTCTTGACGACCTCGTATTCGAGGTAGTCCGGCTTGTCGGCATTGATCGAGGTCACGGTGTAGCCGTTGTCGGCCAGCGACTTCAGGTACTGTGCCTTGTTGTGCCCGGTCGCGAGGACCGACTCCAGGCGTTGCTTCTCATTGGTCCACAAGCTCATGCGTTCGCGATCGCTGTAGGCGATGGTGTTGGCCGGTGCGGTGGCGGTGGCGCCGGCGGCGGCCTTGCCGCTGTCGGTACCCGCTGCCCATGTCGGCAGCACGACGAAGGCCGCAGCGGTGGTGGCGAGCACGGCCCGGATGGTGTGGATGGTTTTCATGTGTTGTTACTCCCTGGTTGAAATACACGATATGGAGTCGTTCCTGCGGGCCGCAGAGCGGGCATCGCCGGTGCAAGCTCCATGGCTGTCATCTTCTCGCGGTCGCCGGGGATCGACCATCGGCGACGGCGAGTTCCGGATGTCGGACGATTCCGACCGCAACCGCAGATGCGGGCCGCTGGCCGGGGTGTCGGACACATCGTCTTGCGATATGCTGCATTTGCTGACGCAGCGCTACCGCCGGTTACCGGTCGGACCCCCGGTGTCGCAGGGGCCGGCAAGACCGGGTCGAGGCGCGAAAGCCGATGCATAATGATTAGGAAACAAAGCAAGGAGACACGCATGAGCCTGATTCGTCGCCGTTTTCTGACGGTCGCTGGTGCAGCCAGCGCCGTTGCCGGATTCCCTGCCCTGGTCGGTGCCCAGCGCACGATCAACCTCAAGATCTCGCACTACGTGCCGGCCGTGCATGGTCTGCAGACGGAGTTCATCGCGCCTTGGGCCAAGGAGATCGAAACCAGGACCAATGGCGCGGTCACGTTCCAGATCTCGGCGGCCAACTCCGCGCTGGGCCAGGCCCAGAACCAGCTCGATCAGGTGCTCAACGGCATCACCGACATCGCGTTCGGCCTGTGCGGCAACCCGCGCGGGCGCATGACCCGCAGCCTGATCATCGAGATGCCCTTCCTGGTCAAGACTGCCGAGGCCGGCTCGCGCGCCTTGTGGAACCTGTACCCGAAATACCTGAAGGACGACTACAAGGGCATCAAGCCGCTGGTGCTGATGACGCACAACGGTGGCCTGGTCCATACCAAGGACAAGCGGATCGAAAAGCCGGAAGACCTGCGAGGCCTGCGTCTGCGTACGGCGTCGCCGACGATCTCGATGATGCTCGAGTTCCTCGGCGCCACGCCGGTGGGTATGCCTCCCGGGCAAGCGTACGAGAACCTGCAAAAGGGCGTGATCGACGGCGCGCTCTTTCCATGGGATCCGGTACGCGCATTCAAGATCGACGAGGTCACCAAGTTCCACCTCGACGCGCAGCTCTATACGGCCTCGTTCTGGTACGGCATGAACCAGCGCAAGTTCGATTCCCTGCCCAAGGATGTGCAAAAGGTCATCGACGATACGTCCGGCGAGGCCTTGCTGAAGAAGGTCCAGGGCTGGTGGGACGCGTGGGACCAAGCCGGCAAGGCCGCGGCGCTGGCGCGCAACAGCACCATCGTCACGCTGGACAAGGCCGCGCGCGAACAGTGGGAGCGCACGCTGGTGCCCATGAACAACAAGGCGATGGTCGATTTCGAAGGCCAGGGAGTAGCGAACGCGCGCGAGATCTACATCGAGATGCAGCGCCAGGTCGCCAAATACCAGAAGGCCTGATTCCCGGGACCCGCGCCGATGGCCGACATGGTTCGTACGGGCACGCGCTGGTGCGCGTGGCTGGGCGTGTGCCTGCTGATCCTGTGTGCGACGCTCAACGTCGGCGACATCGCGAGCCGGCCCATCGTCAGCCTCAATGTCGTGGGCATGGTCGACGTGACGCAGCTGCTGGTCATGGCCTGCGCGTTCCTGTGTATCCCCTACACGTTCGCGCGCGAGGCCCATGTGGACGTGGACTTCATCGTCAACCATCTGCATGCGCGGGTCCGATCGGCCCTGATGGCCTTGTGGAACCTGTGCGGGGTGTTCTTCATGGGCATGGTGACCTGGTATGCGGGTGTGGCCGCATGGCAGGCGCAGGCCAATGGCGACACCTCGAACACCATCGCGATTCCGATGACCTGGTACTGGGGGCCGCTGTTGTTCGGCTGCGGGCTGTCGGTCGTGGTCTGCCTGCTGCTGTGCGTGTCGTACCTGATGCGTGTATTCAAACCCGCTGCCTGAGCCATGCTGACCGGTGACATGCTGCGCCGTTCGGCCGAGCGTTTTCCGCACAAGCCGGCGGTGATCCGCGACGCGACCCGGCTGACCTATGCCGAACTCGACGCGGCAGCCAACCGGTTCGCCCGCGCGCTGTTGCAGTGTGGCCTGCCCAAGGGCGCCAAGGTCGCGATCGTGTCGCGCAACCTGCCGGAATACGCGGTTGCCTTCTTTGGTGCGGCGCGCAGCGGCCTGGTGCTGGTCAACGTCTCGGTGCTGTATGCGCCCGACGAACTGGCCTGGGTGCTGCAGAAGGCCGACGCCCAGGTGTTGCTGTTCGATGCGATGTTCGCCGACAAGGTGTGCCAGGTGCTGCCGCAGTGCCCGGCGATCGGCCATGTGGTGCGCATCGACAGCCCCGAGGCCGCCGGCAATGCGGGCGGTGGCTGGCCCGCCGGCACGCCGGCAGCCACCGGCTTCGACACCTTCATCGCCGCGCAGCCGTCCGACGACCCGGGCGTGGCGCTGGACGAGCGCGATGCGTTCTGCATGACCTATACCGGCGGCACGACCGGGCGACCCAAGGGTGTGTTGTGTTCGCATCGGGCGCGCGCGGTCACGGCGCACACCGTCGTGGTGGAGGAGGCGCTGGACGAACGCGACGTGGTGGCCATCGTCACGCCGATGTTCCATGTGGCCGCGCTCAACATCATGTTCCAGCCGGCCATGCTGGTCGGCGCCACCGTCAGCTTCGTCACGCCGTGGTCGCCCGAGAAATTCATGGCCACCTGTGCGCGCGACGCCGTCACGGCCGCGTTCATGGTGCCCACGCAGGCCAACACGCTGGTCACGCATGCCGGTTTCGACGCCGCGGCTCTGGCGAGCTGGCGCAAGTTGTCGTTTGCCGGCGCGCCCATGCCCGACTGGGTTCAGCTGGAACTGCAGAAGAAGCTGCCGAACCTGTTGCTCACGCAGATCTACGGGCAAAGCGAGATGGGCGTGCTCACGGCCCTGCGCCACTGGAACCTGCCGCAGCACCTGGGCAGCATCGGGCGCCAGGCCTTCAACGTCGACATCGGCCTGTTCGACCGGCAGGGCGCGCCGGTGGCGCCGGGCGAACTCGGCGAGATCGCCTCGCGGGGCGACAACCTGATGCTGGGCTATTACAACGAACCGGAGCAAACGGCCGCGTTCTACAAGTTTCCGGACCACTTGCCGGGCTGGGGTTTCACCGGCGACGTCGGCACCATCGACGCCGACGGTTTCGTCACGCTGGTGGACCGCGCCAAGGACATGCTGATCTCGGGCGGAGAAAACGTCTACCCGAAGGAGATCGAAGACGTCCTGTACCAGTTGCCCCAGGTGGCCGAGTGCGCCGTGTTCGGCGTACCCGATGCCAAGTTCGGCGAACTGCCGGCGGCCTACCTGCTGCTCAAGCCCGGCGAGGTGCTGGACGAGGCGCAGGTGCTGGCGCACGTGGAGTCGCGCCTGGCGCGGCTCAAGCGCCCGCGGCTGATCCGTTTCGTGACCGAGTTTCCCAAGACCCCGATCGGCAAGATCCAGAAGAACCTGCTCAAGGAGCCCCACTGGCAGGGGCACGGCAAGAAGTTATGAGCGATCGGGCCGGCCGAAGGCGGACGGCTCCGCAGTGCGCAGCACGGAAAGAAAGTTGATGAACCGATACGACAAATACCACAGCCTCACCATCACCCGCCATGCCGTCGACGCCCGGCGCGGCATCCTGGAGGTGGTCATGGGCGGGCCCGGCAAGCTCGCGACCGCGGACCATTCCGGCCACAAGGAACTGTCGGACATCTGGCGCGACATCGGTGACGACCCCGACGTGCACGCGGTGGTGTTGCGCGGCGAGGGCAAGGGGTTTTCCGCCGGCGGCGACTTCGGCCTGGTCGAGGACATGGCCAAGGATTTCGCGGTGCGCACCCGGGTCTGGAAGGAGGCGCGGGACCTGGTCTACAACGTGATCAACTGCGACAAGCCCATCGTCTCGGCGATGCACGGTCCGGCCGTGGGTGCGGGGCTGGTGGCCGGGCTGCTGGCCGACATCCCGATCGCCGCGCGCAGTGCGAAGATCGTCGACGGCCACACCCGGCTCGGCGTCGCGGCCGGCGACCATGCCGCCATCATCTGGCCGCTGCTGTGCGGCATGGCCAAGGCCAAGTATTACCTGATGCTCTGCGAACCGCTCAGCGGCGAGGAGGCCGAACGTATCGGCCTGGTCGCGCTCACGGTCGACGACGACCAGTTGCGCGACAAGGCGCTCGAGGTCGCCACCCGGCTGACCATGGGTTCGCAGACCGCGATCCGCTGGACCAAATACGCGCTCAACAACTGGCTGCGCATGATGGGCCCGACCTTCGACAGTTCGCTGGCGCTGGAGTTCATGGGTTTCGCCGGGCCGGACGTGCACGAGGGCGTGGCCAGCCATCGCGAACGCCGCAAGCCGGACTTCAACCCGGACTGCAGCCTGTGAGCCTGCGCCCGCGCGTGCGGCCGTCCGCTGTCCGTCCCGGTTGCCGTGGTGCGGCGATGTTCCGTCGGGGTGGCCGCGCATGACCGGCGCCACCCTCGGATTGGCCGGTTTCGGTGTGGTCATCGCGCTGATCATGCTGCGCATGCCGGTGGCCGTGGCCATGGGTGTCGTCGGCGTGCTCGGCGTCACCTACACCACCGGCTGGAGTGCCGCCGGTTTCATGCTGGGGCGTTCCGCCTTCGAGGCGGCGTTCCCGTATTCCTTGTCCATCGTGCCGCTGTTCGTGGCCATGGGCGTGTTCGCCGCACACGCCGGCCTGTCGCGTTCGCTGT
>JBFIDI010000011.1:0-27247 GCA_041581405.1 Burkholderiaceae bacterium | reverse complement strand
GGCATGAACGCAGCCGGGGTGCATGGCTGAGCGGACCATGATCGACTATCGAGCGCCGGCCTGGCTGCCGGGCGGCAACCTGCAGACCATCTGGGCTGCCTTGTATGCGCGGCGCGCGCGGGGCGAACCAGTCCCGTACCGCCGCGAGCGCTGGAGCACGCCCGACGACGACTTCATCGATGTCGACTGGGTCGACGCCATCGCCGACCCGACGCGGGACGCGAAGGCCACAACACCACCGCTGATCGTCTTGTTCCACGGGCTCGAGGGCTCGTCCGCCAGCCACTATGCACAGGCTTTTGCGGAGTTCGCGCTGGACCAGGGCCTGGCCTTCGCGGTTGCCCATTTCCGCGGTTGCAGCGGCGAGTTGAACCATGCGCCCCGCGCCTACCATTCGGGCGACCATGTCGAGGTCGACTGGATCCTGCGCCGCTTCCGTGCGCAATACGCCGGCCCGGTGCTGGCGGTCGGCGTATCGCTCGGCGGCAATGCGCTGATGCGCTGGGCCGGCGAGGCCGGCACGGACGCAACGTCCGTGGTGCAGGCCGTGGCATCGGTCTGCGCGCCGCTGGACCTGGCCGCGGGCGGCCATGCGATCGGACGCGGCTTCAACCGCCTGGTCTACAACCGGATGTTCCTGCGATCGATGCGGCCCAAGGCGATGCGCAAGCTGGCGCAATATCCCGGCTTGTTCGACCGCGCGGCACTCGAACAGGCGCAGGACCTCTACACGTTCGACAACATCTTCACCGCGCCGCTGCACGGATTCCGCGATGTCGAGGATTATTGGCATCGTGCATCGGCCAAGCCCCACCTGCACCGGGTCGCGGTGCCGGCGCTGGTGCTCAACGCGCGCAACGATCCTTTCATCCCCGCCGCCAGCCTGCCACGCGCGGACGAGGTCAGCCGTTCCGTGACCTTGTGGCAGCCCGCGCATGGCGGCCATGTCGGCTTTCCCCAGGGCACGCTGCCCGGTCACGTGCGGGCCATGCCATGGGCCGTGGGGCCATGGCTGCTGGCGCAGACGCGCTGAACACCGCGCGGCCATAATGGCCGCCATGGACGATATCGTCAGACAGGCCATGGCCAAGTGGCCGAAGGTCCCGCATTGCGTCGGCTGGCTGGGCCTGGACGCGCGCGGCAACTGGTATCTGCGCGACGAGCAGGCGCAGGCTTCGGGACCGTTCGCCGGCGGCCCGGCCCCGGCGCGCGGCTCGATGCTGCAACACGCCAAGCTGATCGCGTTCATCGGGCGCAACTACGACTGCGACGACAGCGGGCAGTGGTATTTCCAGAACGGGCCGCAGCGCGTGTTCGTGGAACTGGAGATCACCCCCTTCATCTGGCGCATCGCCGACGACTTCTCGGTCGACGCGCATACCGGCGCCGCGGCGCGGGTGCAACGCAGCTTCGTCGACGAGATCGGCCGTGTCTACCTGGAGACCGACGTCGGATTCGGCCTAGTGCATTCGCTGGACATGTTGCACGCCGCCGACGCCATCGAATCGGGGTTGTGGGTGCCGCAGTCGGTGATGGCAGACACGCTGCCGACGCGGTTTTCCTACTGCGTCAGCCCGCAGGCCCGGCAGGCCGCAGCCTGAGACCGATCGTCGCGGAGCGGGTGGCGCGGCGCAGGCGCCAACAATGAAAAAGGCCGGAACAGGTCCGGCCTCGGGTCGACGGGCGTTGCCGGCAGACGACTATTGTTTCGGAGCCTCGGCCGCCGATGCGGCTGCGGCCGGAGCGGCCGGTGCCTCGAACTTGCCGCCGGCGGAATTGGCCATGTACACCACCGCACGGGTGATCTCCAGGTCTTCGAAATCGCCGCCGGACTGCGCACCCATGGCGCCCTTGCCCTTGAGTGCCGAGTTCACCAGGGTCTCGAGGCCGGTGGCGATACGCGCAGTCCAGGCCCCGGTATCGCCGAGTTTCGGCGCGCCGGCGACACCCGCGGCATGGCAGGTGGTGCACTGGGCGTTGTAGACCTCTTCGCCACTCTTGAGCGGCCGGTTGGCGTCGCGAATCTCGACCATGCCGACCTTCTGGATACGCGCGGCAACCGACCGCTCCGCATTGACCGTGCCGGCCGCCGGCTTGTTGCCGGAGGTGACATACGCGACCAGCGCGATGATGATGAAGATCGGAGCGACGAACGAGAAAAACACCGTCACCAGCAACTGCTTGGGCGTCTTGATCGGTCCCGTGTGGTCTTCTTCGTGGCTGATGTCGCTCATGGTGTCCTCAGAATGGATGGCGCGTCGGAAAGAACGGGGCATTATAACGAGCGGGCCTTGCGCACCCTGGCGTGGTCGCCTTGCGCGACCCGATGCGGCCGCGCGGGCGGACCGGCGCTGCGCAGGTTGTCGCGCCGCGGGACCCAAGCCGGTACGGCGATTGCGTCCTCAGCGGCTCGACGCGCCGCCCACGCGTTCCGACATCAACGTGCCAGCTCTTCGTTCCTGCGATGGTCCGGATCGTCCGGGTCGTAGATGACGCCACCGGTGCCCACGCCGACACCGACGCTGGCGCCCCCCACACCGGTACTGGCGCCGACTCCGGCACCTCCCGTCACCTGGCCGGATTGGTTCACCCCTACACCGACACTCACCGGGCCACGGCCCGCCGATACGCCGGCGTTCACCCCGCCCGAGCCGACGCCGACGCCGATACCGACGCCGGGAACGACCGGAATACTGATGCCGAGCCCGACGGAGCTGCAGCCAACCAGCACGGTCGCTGCAGATACAACCGCACATGTGCGGGACATGGCCAGGATATTCATTGCAGGTATTTCCTCAGGGCCATCAACATGTGGCGCATGGATTGGGTGGCCCAATGCCACTGAAGTTCCGCATGTCGGGTTGCGTGTTGTAACGACGTCGGCATGGCAGGCCCATGGTAGCCCGCAACCGTGACCAGCGTTTTTCGATCAGGGTGGCGCGCGCCAGATACAATCGCCGGGTTGCGGCTGTAGCTCAGTGGATAGAGTATTGGCCTCCGAAGCCAAGGGTCGTGGGTTCGATCCCCGCCAGCCGCACCAATACGCAGATGATCCGCGCGTGTCGATCGGACGGTCCAACGACGAAATAGTTGCTGTCGCTGCGACGACCCTCCCCCCGGGGCTGCCGTCGGTGACGTGCCCGGGGCCAGTCCGTGATTCCGTAGGGGAGAGTCTGCGCTGACCCGTCCCCATAGTCGTCAGGTCTGGATCGGTCACACTCTGCTGGCAACGGCCAGGTCCAACGTTCAGGCTAATTGCACGGCCCGCGTACCCACGGCGCCTTGACGGCCATGCAAATGGGGTCTGATGGCCATTGAGCCATGGGAGGTCGCCGAGGCCATTCTTGCAATGCCGGGTGTGGGCGTACGTAGCAGCCCCCGCGACTGTGCCAAGGCGTCGGTCGAGAAGCCCAATCGGCTCCTGTCAGTGACCGTCGGTGTCATCGGCGATCAGTGCTGGACCATTGGGTCGCGGATGGTGCAAATCCTGACACCTTCGGACGAACATCAGCGCAAGTCGAGTTGTCTTTTTGCATCGAGCGGGGAGCCTGGGTAGCGCCCCATTCGCCAGTGCATCACCGTCCCAATCTTGGCTCGTTGCCAGGGGCGTGCAACCGCCTTGATATGCACAGAAGCTGTCAGCCGCACCGTGTCTTCTGATCGCCCCTTGGTCACTTTGTGCAACGGACCAGCGACAGGTTGGCGATCAGGATGACCAGGCCACGTTGGACTTCAATGGCGCGCAGTCCCCGGCCAAAACGTACGCATCGTCCACCCAAGTGATCCAAGGCCTGCGGCTGGAAGCCGCGGGCCGCTCACTGCACGAATCCACAAGCCCCTTGACGCGGCAACGCGAGAGATCGACTTGCGGTTTCGTCGCCATCTGGATGAGGTCTGCCAGTCACGCTTCGGCTTGACGTTTGAGGTCTTCTTGCAAACCATCAGCGGCGGGTGATGTCGATTGAGCGCCATGAATCTACTTGACGGTATGTCATTATTCTTGTTAGTATTTCGTCCGACCCAACTTTATTGACCCTTGACCCTCGCATGCTCGCGCCTGGGTCCATTCACAGGAGACAAACATGAGCGCGGAAATCAAGCCTGAGAAACGGAATACTCCCCGGACGTCGATCCGGCGCCGCAACTTGCTGAGCGCCGTGGCAGTCACAACCGGCAGCGCCGTTCTAGGGTTGCCTGTTGCGAACTCCCATGCGGCCGAAAACTGGCCTTCCCGGCCGGTGCGTATCGTGGTGCCCTTCGGCGCTGGCAGCGCCAGTGACATCCACGCACGCATGATTGCCGAAGAACTGCAGTCGGTTTACAAGCAGCCGTTCATCGTCGACAACAAGCCCGGCGCGAACAGCATCCTTGGTGCCGAGTTTGTGGCCAAGGCCGCGCCTGATGGTTACACCCTGCTGGAGACAACCAGCACGGTGCATTCCATCAACCCCGCCACCTTGAAGAACCTGCCTTACCACCCGACGCGCGACTTCACGCCGATTGCGCGCCTGTCGTCCATGCCCTTTGTGTTTCTCGTACGCAGCGATCTGCCCGTGAAGAACATGCAGGAGTTGGTGGCATACGCCTCGGCAGGTAACAGGAAGACGAGTCATGGGTACGGGAATGCGACTGGACGGGTTGCTGGTGCAGCCCTGGTCGCCAAGACGGGCATCGACTGCGTGTCCGTCGCTTATCGCGGTACGCCGGCAGCGCTGTCCGACCTATTGGCTGGTCAGATTACCTTCATGACGGGCGACCTGGCTTCCGCCAAGGCCTTCATCGAATCACAGAAGGTGCGGCCCATCGCCGTCCTGAACGGCAGGCGCTCCAGTCTCGCGCCGGGTCTGCCTACCGTGGCTGAATCGCTCTCGGCCCCAGAATTCGACCTGCCGACGTGGCTGGGAATCGTGGGTCCGGCAGGAATGCAACCGTCGATCGTGCAGTCTCTGAATGAACGGATCAATGCCTTCCTGACTCGCAAAGAGGTCAGTGCGAAGCTGGCATCGCTGGGTGCCGAGATCGAGCCCGCCACGCCGCAGGAGTTCGAACGATTCATGGCCCAACAGCTGGTGGACTGGCGCGTTCGCGTGCGCAATGTCGGCATCGAGCCAGAATGAAGCTTGGGTGCTGCTATGTCGTCGGCATTTCTCCAAGGCGTCCGGATTCTCGATCTCACGTCGATGATCGTTGGACCGGCCTGTACCATGCGGCTGACCAGTTATGGCGCCACGGTGATCAAGCTCGAGGCGGTCGATGGCGATTTGATGCGCACCCTCGGCGGACCTTCGCCCACGGGGCAGCTCTCTGGCACTTACCTTCACCTCAATCGCGGCAAGCGGTCGCTGGCGCTCAACCTCAAGCATCCCGATACACGTCCGGTGCTTGACCGTTTGCTCGCCAGCATCGACGCGTTTGTCACCAATATGCGGCCTGAAGCCCTGGTGCGACTGGGGCTTGACGGCGAGCAGTTGTGCGCGGCGTACCCTGGCATCGTGCATTGCACGATCAGCGGCTACGGACCCGGCGGCCCATATCGCGGCATGCCAGCCTACGACAGCGTCGTGCAGGGCGTGTCCGGAATCGCAGGCCTGTTTGCCGCGCGTGACGGCCGGCCTGACTACGTGCCGCTGATGATGGCCGATCACGTGGTAGGCGAGATCGCGGCTGGAGCCCTCCTGGCCGCCTTGTTCCGACGTCAGCGGACCGGGCAGGGCGCGCGCATTGAAGTGCCCATGTTCGAGAGCATGGCTGCCATGGTATTGCAGGAGCACATGGGGCCCATGACTTTCGAGCCTCCGATCGGCGACATTGGCGACCGCCGCATCCTGAGTCCACATAACCGCCCTATGCAAACGGCAGACGGTTGGATTAGCGTCACGGCCAATACGGACGCGCAGGCGCGGGGCCTGTTGAAGGCGCTCGGGCGCGATGACCTCGTCGAGGACCCGCGCTTCGTGTCGGCAGCCGCACGTTTTCGCCATGTGGACGAATGGTTCGAGATCAGGGCGCGCGCATTGGCCACGAAGACCACCGACGCCTGGCTGGCCATCCTGCGCAGTCACGACATCCCTTGCATGCCCTGCCACTCGTTGGACTCCCTCTTGCAGGACCCGCACCTGTGCGCTGTCGGCCTGGTAGAGCCCGTCTCCTCGGGGACCGGTGTCGGTGTCCACAACCTGCGTAGCACCGTGCTCGAGAACGAAATGCCGCTGTCGACTGCCGCGCTGGCCGACGCCGGTCCTTTGGGTCGCGAGACTGCGAGCGTCCTCGCTGAGCTGGGCCTTGGTCCGGCCGACATCGATGCGATGGTGCGTTCCGGAGCCGCCATCGTTGCGCGTGAGAACCAAGAGCCTTGAACTGCCTCGCGACCTGATCCCCTTGTAAACCGCGGAATCCCCACCTATGGACGAGATTGAATGCCTGAACGCCGAAGTGGCGGAACTGTCGCTGCTGCTGAGTGAACTCGACGCATCCGACTGGAGTCGTACCACCGGCTTCAAGAACTGGACCATCAATGACATTGTCCTGCACCTTTACGCGAGCGATTACATGGGTATTGCCTCGACAACATCCGAAGCCGCATTCAAGACACTGCGCAGCGACATGATGGCTGTGCGGAATGCGGGCAAGACACCGCTTGAAGAGCATCACATCCGGTTCCCTGGCCTCTCGGGGAACGCGCTTCTGCGCCTCTGGGTCGAGCAAGCCCACGAACTGAGCCGCCGTCTGGCGGCGCTCAGGCCGGATGAAAAACTGCCCTGGGCGGGACCTAGCATGAGCGTGCCGTCGTTCGCGGCAGCGCGCCAGATGGAAAACTGGGCGCACGGCCAGGCCATTTACGACATACTGGGTCTTGACCGCACGGCCAGCGACCGCATCAAGCCGATTGCGACGCTGGGTGTCAAGACATTCAAATGGGCCTACGTGAACCGAGGCCTGGCTTTGCCTGATGTGTTGCCTCAGGTTCGGTTGCGTGCGCCCTCGGGGGAGATATGGACTTGGAACGCAGGCACCGGCTCCGATCTTGTTGATGGTGATGCTCCCGATTTTTGCCAGGTGGTTACGCAAGTGCGCAACGTGGCCGACACCGGGTTGAAGGTTCGCGGTCCAGTGGCCGCCGAATGGATGTCCATCGCACAGTGCTTCGCGGGGGCACCGGCCGACCCGCCGGCACCTGGCACCCGCCGCAAGGGTGCCTGATTGCATGACCAAGACCTGAACGCATCGATCCGGCCTGGATGCTAGCTCCTGCGCTGCATGCCCTTCAACAGGGTCTGCACCATGTGATGCGCAAGCCGGTCGATCTGGGCTGGTGTGCGGCCGAGGTCGGGTCGGTACCAGATCAGCGACCAGTGCACCCCGCCGAGCACCGTCCTTGCGGCGATTGATGGATCGATGTCGGTCGCGAAATCGCCGCAGCGCTGGCCGTCGCGGATCACGGCCTTGTAGAGGTTTTCCAACGCATCTCTTTCGGCCATGAGAACGTCCATGCGGCTGCGCTGTGCCGGTGTCAACGCATGAAAGCGGTGAAGCTGAACGGCCTGAGCCACCACGTGCTCGAATGCGTAGTACTCGAACATCACGCGGATGTGAACGAGCAACATCGCCCGCAGCAGCTCCAGGGGCGGGCCCGAAACGGTCGAGGCCGCCCTCACCGCCGAGAGCAACGCGTCCATGCCAACTTGGTATACGTCGAAAAACAGCTCGATCTTGGAGCGGTAGTGGTGGTAGATGAACCCCTTGGTGGCCTTGAGCCGGCCTGCCACATCGTCGATGCTGCTTGCATGAAATCCTTTTTCTGTGAAACACTGCGCGGCGGCCATCAGGATCTGCTCGCGCGCGTCGGCGCGCGGCGAACACAGCGTTTTCACTCCAAAGCCTTGCCCATTTCCTCGACGATCTTCTTGGCGTCACCGAACACCATCATGGTCTTGTCCATGTAGAACAGTTCGTTGTCCAGGCCGGCGTAACCGGCGGCCATGGAGCGCTTGTTGACGATCACGGTCTTGGCCTTGTAGGCCTCCAGGATCGGCATGCCGTAGATCGGGCTGCCCTTTTGCAGCGCGGCCGGGTTCACCACGTCGTTGGCCCCCAGGATGATGGCCACGTCGACCTGGCCGAACTCGCCGTTGATGTCCTCCATCTCGAACACCTGGTCGTACGGCACCTCGGCCTCGGCCAGCAACACGTTCATGTGGCCCGGCATGCGCCCGGCCACCGGATGGATCGCGTACTTGACCGTGATGCCCTTGTGCACGAGTTTCTCGGCCAGCTCCTTGACCGCATGTTGTGCCCGTGCCACCGCCAGGCCGTAGCCGGGCACGATGACCACCGTCTCGGCGTTGCTCAGCACGAAGGCCGCGTCGTCGGCACTGCCGCTCTTGACCGGCCGCTGCTCCGTGGTGCCGCTGGCCACGGCGGTCTCGCCGCCGAACCCGCCCAGGATCACGTTGAAGAACGAGCGGTTCATCGCCTTGCACATGATGTACGACAGGATCGCGCCCGAGCTGCCCACCAGCGAACCGGCGATGATCAGCATGCTGTTGTTGAGCGAGAAACCGATGCCCGCGGCCGCCCAGCCCGAATAACTGTTGAGCATCGAGACCACCACCGGCATGTCGGCGCCGCCGATCGGGATGATGATCAGCACGCCCATGACGAAGGCCAGCGCCAGCATCACGAAGAAGGCGGTCCAGTTCTCGGTGGCCATGAACACCAGGCCCAGGCCGATGGTCACCAGGCCCAGGATCAGGTTGAGCTTGTGCTGGCCGGCGAACTGCACCGGTGCGCCCTGGAACAGGCGGAACTTGTATTTGCCCGAGAGCTTGCCGAACGCGATCACCGAGCCGCTGAAGGTGATCGCCCCGATGGCCGCGCCCAGGAACAGTTCGAGCCGGTTGCCGGCCGGAATCGCCTGGCCTTTCTCGACGATGCCGAAGGCCCAGGGCTCGGCCACCGCGGCAATCGCGATGAACACCGCGGCCAGGCCGATCATGCTGTGGAAAAACGCGACCAGCTCGGGCATCTGTGTCATCTCGACGGTGCGGGCCCGGTAGGCGCCGTAGGCACCGCCGGCGAGCAGGCCCACCAGCACCCAGACCATGCCCATGCCGAAGTTGTCGGCCAGGTTGGCGATCAGGAATACGGTGGTGATGGCGGCAATGGCCATGCCCACCATGCCGAACAGGTTGCCGCGGATCGAGGTCGTCGGATGGCTCAGGCCCTTGAGCGCCTGGATGAAACACACCGAGGCGACCAAATACAACAACGTGACCAGGTTCATGCTCATTTCGCGTCACTCCCCTGGGCCACGACCTTCTTCTCCTTCTTCTTGAACATCTCCAGCATGCGCCGGGTCACCAGGAAGCCGCCGAAGATGTTCACCGCCGCCAGCGCCACCGCCAGCACACCCATGCTCTTGCCCAGCGTGGTCTCGGTCAGCGCGGCGGCCAGCATGGCGCCGACGATGACGATGGCCGAGATCGCGTTGGTCACCGCCATCAGCGGCGTGTGCAGCGCAGGCGTCACGGTCCACACCACGTGGTAACCCACGTAGATGGCCAGCACGAAGATGATCAGGTTGGTGATCGTGGGGGATACGAGGTCCATGGTGGGGGTTCTTTCGGATCGTTGTCGTTCGGTGTCGTTCGTTGTGTGGGTGTGTCCCGTGCCGCGACGGGCCTGGTCTACTTGCGCTTGACCTCGCCGCCTTGCGTCATCAGGCAGGCCGCGACGATGTCGTCTTCCAGGTCCACCTTCAGGTCGCCGTCCTTGGGCAGGATCAGCTTGAGGAAGTCCAGCACGTTGCGCGCATACAGCGAGGACGCATCGGCCGCCACCAGCGCCGGCAGGTTGGTCTCGCCGATCAGCGTCACGCCGTGCTTGACCACGGTCTTGTCGGCCTCCGACAGCGGGCAGTTGCCGCCGCCGTCCGGGCCCTTGCCGGCGGCAATGTCGACGATCACCGAGCCCGGCTTCATGCTGCGGACCATGTCCTCGGTGATCAGCGTCGGTGCGGCGCGTCCGGGGATCAAGGCGGTGGAGATCACCACGTCGGCCAGCGCGACACGCTTGGCCACCTCGATCTTCTGGCGGTCCAGCCAGCTCTGGGGCATGGGCTTGGCATAACCACCCACGCCCACCGCAGCTTCTTTCTCCTCGTCGGTGTCGTAGGACACCTCGATGAACTTGCCGCCCAGCGACTCGACCTGTTCCTTGACGCTGGGGCGTACGTCCGAGGCCTCGATCACCGCGCCCAGGCGCTTGGCCGTGGCGATCGCCTGCAGCCCGGCCACGCCCACGCCCAGGATCACGACCCGGGCCGCCTTGACGGTGCCCGCGGCGGTCATCAGCATCGGGAAGAAACGCTGGTACTTGTCGGCGGCCATCATGACCGCCTTGTAGCCGGCGATGTTGGCCTGCGAGGACAACACGTCCATGCTTTGCGCGCGGGTGGTGCGCGGAGCCGCCTCGAGCGCGAAGCTGGTCAGCCCGGCGCCGGCCAGGCGCCCCAGCCCGTCGGTATCGAAGGGGTTGAGCATGCCCACCAGGCAACTGCCGGACTTCATCTGCGCCAGTTCGGCCGCAGACGGGCTGCGCACCTTGAGCACCAGCTCGCAACCCAGCGCGCCGGCGGCATCGGTGATCTCGGCGCCTGCCGCTTCGTAGGCCGCGTCGGTCACGCTGGCGGCCACGCCGGCACCCGACTGCACCCGCAACACATGACCCTGTGCCTTGAGTTTCTTGACCGTCTCGGGGGTCATGGCGACACGGGTCTCTCCCGCAATGGTTTCAGCGGGTATGCCAATTTGCATGGCGCGGCTCCTGTTATGGGTCGGGGGACAATTCTTGCCCGAAGCTTACATTAGTTTGCAATCGACTCCGACTCCGTGCAGGAGGTCGTTGCGGGGGGGCGACCATAATCCGGCATGCCGAATCGATGGAAACCCAACGTCACGGTCGCTGCCGTGATCGAGCGCGCCGGCCGCTACCTGCTGGTCGAGGAGCAGACCTCGCAAGGGCTGCGACTGAACAACCCGGCCGGTCATCTGGATCCGGGCGAGACGCTGGTACAGGCCTGTCGCCGCGAGACCCTGGAAGGGACCGCCCATGGCTTCACGCCCACGGCACTGGTGGGCGTGTACCTGGCCGGCCCGGGTTCGGTGCTGCCGGCGGACGCTTCGCCCCGTGCCCGCATCACCTACCTGCGCTTCGCCTTTTGCGGCGAACTGGGCGACCACGAGCCCGAACGCGCCCTCGACGCGGGCATCGTACGCACCTTGTGGATGGACATCGACGAGATCCGCGCCAGCCGTGCACGGCACCGCAGCCCGGTGCTGCTGCGCTGCATCGAGGACTACATCGCCGGAGCGCGTTACCCGCTCGATCTGTTGTCCTCGGATCTCGGACCCGGCGTACGAAGAAGCGCCTGAGAGTGGCCGATGGCATGGCCCTGGCCGGGCCGGGTCTTCGGCGGCTGGGATAATCCATCCGGCATGGACAAACAACGAATCGTGGTGGGTTTGAGCGGCGGTGTCGACTCCGCGGTGACGGCCTACCTGCTCAAGCGCCAGGGTCATGAGGTCGTCGGCATCTTCATGAAGAACTGGGAGGACGACGACGACAGCGAATACTGCTCGTCCAACATCGACTTCGTCGACGCGGCGGCGGTGGCCGACGTGATCGGCATCGAGATCGAACACGTCAACTTCGCCGCCGAATACAAGGACCGGGTGTTTGCCGAGTTCCTGCGCGAATACCAGGCGGGCCGCACGCCCAACCCCGACATCCTGTGCAACGCCGAGATCAAGTTCAAGGCCTTCCTGGACCATGCGATGCGCGTGGGCGCCGACCGGATCGCGACCGGTCACTACGCCCGCGTGCGCCGCAATCCGCACAGCGGCCGGTACGAACTGCTCAAGGGGCTGGATCCGGCCAAGGACCAGAGTTATTTCCTGCACCGGCTCGCGCAGGGCCAGCTGGCGCGCACGCTGTTTCCGGTCGGCGAACTGCACAAGACGGAGGTGCGGCGCATTGCCGGCGAGATCGGCCTGCCGAACGCGAAGAAGAAGGACTCGACCGGCATCTGCTTCATCGGCGAGCGGCCGTTCCGGGAGTTCCTGAATCGGTACATCGCCGGCGCGCCGGGGCCGATCAAGGACGAACGGGGCCGGGTGCTGGGCGAGCACGTGGGGCTGAGTTTCTACACCATCGGCCAGCGCCAGGGGCTGGGCATCGGCGGCGTGCGCGACAAGGGCGCGCGGCGGGGAGGCGGCGAGCATGCGCCCTGGTTCGTCGCGCGCAAGGAGCTCGAGACCAATACCTTGCGGGTGGTGCAGGGACACGACCATCCATGGTTGCAATACGGCGTGTTGCAGGCGGCCGACAGCAGCTGGATTGCCGGCGAGGCGCCTGCGGATGGCGTGCTGGCGGCCAAGACCCGGTATCGGCAGGCGGACGCGCCGTGCCGGCTGAACGTGGCCGGGGACGGTGGCGCCCGCTTCGAACTGTCTTTCTCGGAGCACCAATGGGCCGTGACGCCCGGTCAGTCGGCCGTGCTGTACGACGGCGAGGTGTGCCTGGGCGGCGGCATCATCGAAAGCGCTGCCTAGGCAGCGGCCTGCCGGCGTGGGCAGCGCCGCCCCGGATCAGTTGTTCCAGGTCTTGCGCGGCGGCGACTTGACTTCGATCGCCACGCAGTCCTCCAGCGCGATGCTCGAATGCGATACGCCGATCGGGTGGCGCCAGACATCGCCGGCCTTGGCTTCGAAGGTCTTGTCGCCAATCGTCAGCGACATGCGGCCGCTGATCAGGTAGACGACCGACTCATGGTCGTCGTGCGAATGCGCCGGCACCTGGACGCCGGCCTTCTCGGCGATCTCGACCAGCAACATGTCGTTGCCGACCATCATCGGTTTGAGCAGCACCTCGCCCGCACTGGCATGGCCTTCGAGCACCGCCATGCGGACGGGCTCGAAACGGGCGCCATCCACATGCAGGTCGGGGGTTGGTTGCAATTGCCTGGCATCGGAATGCATGGGGTTCCTTTCGGTGCTGGAGGGTTGAAGGCGATCGGCCTCACGCCGCCGGGGGAATCGGCATCGCGGAAGCCTCGGATACCTCTTCGGCGCTCAGTCCGAGCGACTGCAGCACCGCGAAGGTGTGTTCCCCGAGCTCGGGAATCTCCGGGTCGACCCGGCCGGGCTCGCGGCGGAACTTGATCGGAATGCCCAGTTCGGTGACCATGCCGCCGCCAAAGCCCTTTTGCGCGACCTCGACCCGCATGCCGCGCGCGCGGATCTGTTCGCTCTGCAAGGCCTGGCGCAGGGTGCGCACCGGCGCCCAGCAGACGTCCAGCGGCGCCAGGAAGGATTCCCAATGCGCCAGCGGCTGGGCGGCAAAGGTTTCACGCAGGAACTGCTTGACCGGCAGCTGGCCCGGCCCCGGGGGCAGGCGGCACAGGTCGATCAGGTCGCTGCGCCCGAGCGCGGTGAGCAGGTTGGCCGCGAACTTGATCTCGCTGCCACCGAGCGTCAGGAACTGGCCGTCGCCGCACGCGTAGACGTTGTAGAAGGCCGCCCCGCCAAAGCCGCGCTCGTGGGCCAGCGTCATGTCGCGGTCCTCGCCGAACGCGGGCCCGACGACGTTGACGAGCCAGCTCGCCAGGCTGTCCTGCATCGAGATGTCGATGTAGTCGCCCACGCCGGTGCTGGCGCGGCGCAGCAAGGCCATCAGCACGCCGTTCATCGCCATCAGCGACGCGGCCATGTCGGCCGACGGCATGTTGGGCAGCACCGGTTTGCCGTCGTTGCCGCGGTTCAGGTCCACCAGGCCGGTTTCCGCCTGGATGCTGACATCGTGGGCAGGCCGTTGCACCATCGGCCCGGTCTGGCCGAATGCCGCGATCGACACATAGACGATACGCGGATTGACCTGCGAGACCTTGTCGTAGCCGATGCCCAGACGGTCGACGACGCCGGGGCGAAACGCCTCGACGATCACGTCGGCGCTGGCCGCCAGCGCCATGAAGGCCGCGACGCCCTGCACCCGCTTGAGGTCGAGCACGACGCTTTTCTTGCCGCGATGGGTGTTGCGGAACCACACGCTGGCATTGGCCTGGCGCACGCCGATGTTGCGCGTGGGTTCGCCGCTGGGAGGTTCGATCCGGATCACGTCGGCGCCATGGTCCGCCATCATCATCGTGAAGTGGGGTCCCGGCAGGAATTGCGAGAGGTCGAGGACACGGATGCCTTCGAGTTTCATAACACTCCTTGCTGGCGTAGTTGTTCGATTTCCTGCGCGCCGTACCCGGCTTCGGCCAGCAGCGCGTCGGTGTCGGCGCCCAGCGCAGAACAGGCGCGCGCCGGCAGCCGCTTGCCGTCGACCCGCACCGGACTGGCAAGCAGGCGCTGGTCGGGCGCCTGCGGATGCGGCACCGCCTGCACCATGCCTACGTGCTGCACGAACGGATTCTCCAGTGCCTGCGGCAGGTCCAGCACCGGTGCCAGCGGCAGCTTGCCGGCAAGATGTTCCATCCAGTGCCGGGTGCCGTGACGGGAAAAGGCGTCGTTCAGCAGCGTGGCGAGTGCCTCGCGGTGTTCGCGCCGTGTCGCGGCGGTGGCAAAACGCGCATCCTGCAGCCACTGCGGCTGCCCCACGCCATGGGCCAGCGCCTCCCAGAACTTGGGCGTCATGCACATGACGAAGATCCAGCCGTCGGCGGTACGCAGCAGCTCGCAGGGCACGGCCGACGGGTGGCCCGAGCGCGGCATGCGTTGAACCACATGGCCGGCATTCAGATACCAGCTGGCCGGGTAGGTCAGCTGCGCCAGCGCGACATCGAACAGGCTGATGTCCAGGTCGCAGCCGCTGCCGGAGCGCGTGGCGCCCAGCACGCCGGCCAGCAGTGCGG
Source organism: Burkholderiaceae bacterium (assembly GCA_041581405.1). Taxonomy (GTDB): domain Bacteria; phylum Pseudomonadota; class Gammaproteobacteria; order Burkholderiales; family Burkholderiaceae_C; genus CAISIP01. Next base: position 12,336 of record JBFIDI010000011.1, on the reverse strand, counting down.
CGGCGGTGGTGATGCCGGTCATGTAGTCGACCATGCTCAGGCCCATGCGGGTCGGCGGGCCGTCCGGTTCTCCGGTCAGGTGCAGGTAGCCGGCCTCGGCCTGCATCAGGTAGTCGTAGCCCGGCCAGCCGGCGCGGTCGTTGTCGCGGCCATATGCCGACAGGTGGACGCAGACCAGGGCCGGCTTGACCGGACCCAGCGCGGCGTAGGTCAGGCCGAGCTTGTGCGGCTGGTCGCCGCGCAGGTTGTTCATCACCGCGTCGCAGCGGGCGGCCAGCCGATGCAGCACGGCCTGGCCGGCCGTGCTCTTGAGGTCCAGTGTCAGGCTCTTCTTGTTGCGGTTGAAACTCTGGAAGAACAGGCTGTCGGGTGCGGCCGGATCGTCGCCGATCGGGAATGGCCCGGTCAGGCGCGACACGTCGCCGCCATCGCGTGGCGGCTCGATCTTGATGACCTCCGCTCCGAGATCAGCCAGCAGCATGGAGCCGAAGGGACCGGCACCGTACTGTTCGGCACTGAGGATGCGCAGGCCTTGCAGGGGCAGGGACGGGTTCATGGGTCAGATACGGTGGCGGTCGATCAGCTGCTTGGCGATCACGGTACGCAGGATTTTGTTGCTGCCTTCGCCGATACACATCAGCATGCAATCGCGGTAGTAGCGTTCGATCTCGTATTCGACCGAGTAGCTGTAGCCGCCGAAGATGCGCATCGCCTCCTGGGCACAATACGCGCCCGCCTCGGAGCCGGCAAGCTTGGCCATCGCCGCCTCGAGGTCGCACCGCTCGCCGGCGTCGTACTTGCGCGCGGCCTGCTCGATCAGGCGCTTGGCCGATTCGACCTGGGTCACCATGTCGGCCAGCTTGAGCTGGACCGCCTGGTGCTGGCAGATCGGCTTGCCGAACGCGCTGCGCTCCTGGGAATATCGCAGTGCGAGCTGCAGGGCTCCTTCGGCGATGCCCGCACCACGCGCGGCCACGTTGATGCGGCCCAGTTCCAGGCCGCCGGCGGTCTGGACGAAACCCTTGCCCTCGATGCCGCCGAGCAGTCGGTCAGCCGGCACCCGGAAGTCCTGGAACGACAACTCGCAGGAGTCGATCGAGCGGTAACCCATCTTCTTGAGTTTTCCCGCGACGATGAAGCCCGGCCCCTTTTCGGCGATCAGCAGGCTCATGCCCTTGTGCCGCGGTTCGGCCTGCGGGTCGGTCTTGACCAGCAGCAGGGTGCCGTGGCCGTGCAGGCTGTTGGTGATCCAGGTCTTGCTGCCGTTGACGACGTAGTGGTCACCCTCGCGCCGGGCCACGGTGCGGATCGCCTGCAGATCGGAGCCGGCGTTGGGTTCGGTCAGGCCCAGGCTGCCGCGGAACTCGCCGCTGGCCATGCGTGGCAGGAACTCCCGCTTCTGCGCCTCCGTGCCATTGCGCTCGATCGCCGAAGCCATGATCAGGTGCGAGTTGAAGATGCCGCAGGGCGCCATCCAGATCGACGATATCTTGGTCACGATCTGTGCATAGACGCCGGCCGACAAGCCCAGTCCGCCATAAGCCTCGCCGATGGTGGCGCCGAACAGGCCCAGTTCCTTCATCTGCTCGACCACGTCCTCGGGATATTCGTCGGCCAGGTCGAACTTGCGCGCGACCGGGCGCAGTTCCTTTTCGGCCCAGACCTCGATCGCATCGACCAGGGCCCGGTCGTCGGCGCTGTTGCGTCCGGTGGTGGTGTCCGTCATGGTGTTGTCTCCTGCCGGCGCATCAGTAGCCGGCCTTTTCTTCGACATCGTAGCCATGCTTGGCCACCAGGATGGTGCGGTCGAAGGTGCAGACGACCTCGCCCTTCTGGTTCGTGCCCTTGGTACGTACCGTGACCAGGCCGGCCTTGGGCCGCGAGGCGGACTCGCGCTTGTTCAGCACCTCGGTTTCGGCATACAGGGTGTCGCCGGCAAACACCGGGCGCGTCATCGAGATGTCGGTCCAGCCGAGGTTGGCGATGGCTTTCTGGCTCACGTCGCTGACGCTCATGCCCACCAGCACGGCCAGCGTGAAGGGGCTGGCGACGATGCACTGGCCGAACTCGCTGTGCTTGGCGTACTCCTCGTCGAAATGCATCGGGTGTTTGTTCATCGTGAGCAGGGTGAACCAGATGTTCTCGGTCTGCGTGACGGTGCGGCCGGGCCGATGCTCGTAGACGTCGCCGACCACGAAGTCTTCGTAGTAACGACCGAACGACTCGCGATAGCGATTCGCCGAAACTTGCTTGGATTGTTGTACCACGTGATGCACTCCTGTGTTGTGTGGTCGCGTCAGTTCGCGCGTTGAAGAATGCGCTCCGCACGCTTGAGCAGCGGAGCATCGACCAATTTGCCCTGGTAGAGGAAGGCGCCGTTGCCGCCATCGGCAGCGGCCGCGAGTACGCCGTGTGCCCACGCGACACCCGCCGGATCGGAGCGAAACACCGTATGCATCGGGGCGACCTGGCTGGGGTGGATGGCGGCCTTGCAGTCGAAGCCCAGGTCAAGCACGCGGCGCGTCTCCCGTTCCAGTCCGGCGGTGTCGGCCACGTCGATGAAGGGTACGTCCCAGGCTTGCAACCCATGGCTGCGGGCCGCGTTCAACAACCGGCCGCGTGCGCTGAACAGGCTGTCCCAGTCGAAGCGTGCACCCAGTTCCATCGACAGGTCGGCGCCGCCGAGCATCAGTGCGGCCAATCGTGGCGCGCCGCCGTGCACCGCCGCGGCAATCGCCGGCGCATGCTCCACGCCCAGGGGGGTTTCCAGCAGCGCCACCAGCGAACCGAACGCGCCGGGCAACCAGTCCTCGAGCATCACCAGTTCCTGTGCCGATTCGACCTTGGGCAGCAGCAGCAGGTCGAACGACACGCCGGCATCGGCCATCGCCAGCACGTCGCGCAGCCCGGTCAGGCTGCGCGCAGGATTCATGCGCAGCGCCAGTCGGGGACCCGCATCGCCGGCGCGGCCGCGCTGCTGCGCATATGCGATCGCGGCAGCGCGCGCCGCATCCTTGCGATCGGGATGGACCGCATCCTCGAGATCGATGCACACGACGTCGGCGCCGGCTCCCATGGCCTTGTCGAAGCGGTCAGGGCGTTCAGCGGAGACGAATAGCAGGCTGCGTGGTGGATGGACCATGGAAAAGGCGTGTTGGTGAAATTTGTCCGGACAAGTATAGAATTGCCGCATCGTCCGTGTCAACCACTACATCGTTCCGGCAATCGCCGCCTGTACCAAGCCAGACCCTTGCGGGAGATCGCAGCACCATGTCCGCGCAGCAATCCATCCGGCGCAATGCCCAGACGGCGCCGATGTCCTTGACCGAGCAACTCCTTGGCGTGACCCGGCGTCCGGTCGACGTCCGTGCACGCCAGCGCGCGGCCTGGCACTGGCTGGACTGGATCGCCTGTGTCGCAGCCGGTACGCGCGCCCCGGTGTCGCAGGCGCTCCTGCGTTGGCGGCCACCGGGCAGCGCAGGCGGCGCTGCGCGCTGGCCCGCGCTGGCCGGCACGGTCGGTTCCGACATGCAGGCCGTGTACCTGGACGCGGGCCTTGCCAACATCCAGGAGATGGATGACATGCATCGCGAGGCCATTCTGCATCCCGGTCCGGTCGTGTTGCCCGCCGTGGCGCATATGGCGCGGCACCAGGACGGGCTGGACATCACACGCATCCTCGATGCCGTCGTGCGGGGCTACGAGGCGTCTGTGCGTGTGGGCACCGCCCTGGGTCCGGCGCATTACGCGTTGTGGCACAACACCGCCACCGCCGGTGTCTTCGGTGCCGCCACGGCCGTGTCCGACCTGCTGGGCCTGGACGATTCCGCGTCGGTCTGGGCACTGGGCAATGCCGGGACCCAGGCGGCAGGTCTGTGGCAGGTGCGACTGGAGCCGGTAATGTCGAAGCAGTTGCACACGGGCCATGCCGCCTGGGCCGGCCTGTCGGCCGCCAGCCTGGCGCAAGCCGGCTTCACCGGGCCGCGCTGCATCCTCGAGGGCGAGAAGGGATTCTTTGCCGCGATGTGTCCCGACGCAAGGCCGCAGCGGCTGCTGGCGCCGGCCACGGACTGGATGATCCACGGCACCAGTTTCAAGCCATGGCCGGCCTGTCGCCACACCCACGCCACGATCGATTGCGTGCTGGCATTGCGCGAGCAACTCGGCGGCGGGCCGCTGGCATTCACCGAGGTCACGGTCGAGAGTTTCGGCGACGCCATCCGGATCTGCGACCAGCCGACGCCACGGACCCAGACCGAGGCCAAGTTCTCGCTGCAATATGCGGTGGCGGCGACCGCGCGTTGGGGACGGCTGCTGCCGGAACACTTCGACCCGGATGCGGTGCGCGACCCAGGATTGCTGGCGGCTGCCGCCCGCGTGCAACTGGCCGTCGACCCGGATCTGGACCGGGCGTATCCGGCACGGTACGGTGCCCGTGTCACGTTGCGCCAGGCCGATGGCCGGCGGCATTGCGTGCAGGTCACCGATTCGCTGGGCGACCCCGAGCGGCCGATGCAGGCGCAAGACCTGCTGGAGAAGGCGCGCAATCTGCTGCGGTACGGGGGTGTGGCGCAGGCCCGGATGCAAGGCGTGCTCGATGCGGCGTGTGCGTTGCAACAGCAGATTGCCGACGAGCCCGATGCGCCATTCCCGCGCGCCTTGCTCGACCCATTGTTCTGAAGGCGTCCGGCCCCGGCGATGCCATGTGGCCCGCGCCAGGGCGCGGGCTCCCGCAACCTAGCGGCCCATGATGGCCTGGGGCAGCCAGGTCGCGATCGACGGATACGCGACCAGCAGCATGGTCGCCACGATCATCACCACGAAGAACGGCAGCGAGGCGCGCGCGACGGTCATGATGCGTTGCCCGGTCATGCCTTGCAGCACGAACAGGTTGAACCCGACCGGCGGTGTGATCTGGGAGAGTTCGATCATGATGATGATGTAGACGCCGAACCAGATCGGATCGAAACCGGCGGCCTGGACCATGGGCAGCACCACCGCCGTGGTCAGCACGATCATCGAGACGCCGTCGAGCGCACAGCCCATGACCAGGTAGACCACGGTCAATGCGGCGATCAGCGCATAAGGCGAGAGCTCCAGAGAAACCACCCATTTCGACAGCGCGATCGGAATGCCCGTGAATCCCATGGCCACGGTCAGAAAGCTGGCCGCACCCAGGATGAACATGATCATGCAACTCATGCGCACGGCGCCGGACAGGCTCTCGACGAAACTCTTGCGGGACAAGGACCCGCCGAAGCCGGCAATGCACAGTGCGCCCAGCACGCCGAACGCGGATGCCTCGTTGGCGGTGGCAAAACCCGAGACCATGGCGGAGAACACGAACGCGATCAGCAGCAGCACGGGGATCAGGTTGCCGGATGCCCTGATGCGCTGGCCCAGCGACATCGCCAGCGAAGCCTTCGGCGTCTTGTGCGGATTCAGCAAGGCCCAGATCACGATGTAGCCCGAGAACAGGCACAGCAGCATGGCGCCGGGCAGTATGCCGGCAATGAACATGCGGATGATGGAGACATCGGCCGCGACCGCATAGACGATCATCGCGATCGACGGCGGGATCAGCAGGCCGAGCGTGCTGGCGCCGCACAGGGCGCCCAGCGACATCTTCTCGTCGTAGCCGCGTCGCGACAACTCCGGCAATGCGATCTTGGCAATCGTAGCGCAGGTGGCTGCCGACGAACCCGAGACCGCTCCGAAGATGCCGCATCCCAGCACGTTGACATGCAACAGCCGACCGGGCAGGCGATCGAGCCAGGGTGCGAGCCCGGCGAACATCTGCTCCGCAAGACGGGTGCGGTACAGAATCTCGCCCATCCAGATGAACATCGGCAACGAGGCCAGCGACAAGGACTCGTAGGTGTTCCAGTAGGAGGTGACCAGGTTGATGTCCGGCCGGGTGCTGGAGAAGAACGCGACACCGGCCCAGGCCACGATGCCCAGCGTGATCGCGATCCAGACGCCGCCGGCGAGCAGCACGAACAGCAGAACGATCAGAAGCGCAGAGGTCGTCATCGTGTCAGTGCCGCGGGGCGGCCTCGGTATCCGCGAGGCGTTCGGCGCGCAGGCCGTCCGCCCGCGCGGCCAGTGTGGTGACCAGCGTGTCGACGATGGCCACCCACAACAGGGCCACGCCGAGCAGGAAGCTGGTTTTCGGTATCCATACCGCCACCTCGATCATGCCTTGCGTCATGTCGCCGTAGCGCCAGCTGCTCAGCATGTAGCCCGAGATCGCGTACAGCATGTAACTGACGAACACCAGCGCCAGCAGCAGGCAAGCCGTCAGCACCACCTGGCGCATGCCGGGCGCAAGGCGGTCGACGATGAAGCCGACGCGCACCATGTCGCCGCGGATGAAGGTGGCGGGCAAGGCGAGGAAGCCGGCTGCCGCGCAGAACCAGCCTATCAGCTCGTTGGCACCGACGATGTAGCTGCCCAGCTTGCGAAAGGCGGACTCGCCGATCATCAGCACGAAGATGCCGACCAGGAACAGACCTGCGAGAAACAGGCTGGCGTCATAGGCATGGCGAAGCACACGTCTCATGGTGGGAAGCTGCCGTGCGTCGGTTGTCGCCGCCATCGCAGTGGTTACTTGCCGATTTCCTTGCGGTAGGCCGCCAGCGCAGCCAGGGCGTCGTCGCCCATGGGCTTGGCATAGACCTCCCACAGGGGCTGCGTCCGCTTGACCATCTCGTCGACCATGGCCTTGGGGGCGGATGCTACCGTCATGCCATTGGCCTTGAGTTCGGCGACCTTCTTCTCATGGTCCTGGCGGCTCACCTCCCAGAATTGCGGCTCCAGCTCCTTGGCTACGCGTTCGATCGTGGCCTGCTGCGCCGGCGTGAGCTTCTTCCAGGCATCGAGGTTGATCGTCATCACGTTGGAGGCCCAGATGTGGTTCGTCATGTAGGCGTACTTCATGAAGTCCCAGTATTTCTGCGACACGGCCGTCCCGGCCGACGTGGGAACCCCGTCGAGCATGCCCGACCCCAGCGCCTGCAGGATCTCCAGGTTGGTCATCTGCACCGGCGTCATGCCCAGGCGATTGATCCAGTCGGTGGTGAGCTTGTCCAGGCTGCGCATCTTCAACCCCTTGAGGTCGTCGACCGAGGTCAGCGGCTTCTTGACGAAGAAGAACTGGTTCGGCCATGGCACGATGTACAGCGCCTTCTGGTTGCTCTTGGCCAGGATGTTCTCCCACACCGGACGGAAATACTTGTGCATGGTCTTGAGCTGGTTGTAGTCTCCGACCAGGAATGGCAACGTCTCGACCGCCATCACCGCACCGCGGCTGGCATTCTGGAACAACGCGAAGTCGCCCATCGGCACCACCGCCTCGCCGATGGCACGCATCGATTCGTTGGCCTTGACGCCCAGGGTGCCGCCGGGATGCGTGGTCATCACGACCTCGCCCTTGGTCTCCTGGGTCACCCGCTCGGCGAAACGTGCGGCATTGAGCGAGTGGAACTCGTTCGGACCCCAGGGAACCGAGATATCCAGCTTGACCTGCGCGCTGGCGCCAAGCGAAGCCAAAGCCAGCAAACCGACTGCAAGAACCGGGCGGAACCACCGCCGTGGTGTGGAAGCGTGACGCATGAAAGAACCCCTTTGAAACATCAGTTGCACGAAAGAAGCAGGACGCCACGCGGGCCGCCTGCCGCACCTAGGCAGGATTCAGGATGCCCGTCGAAACTTCGGACGAAACGGCTTCCTGCACCAGGTTCGTATTTAACAATATGTCCGTACAACTGTAAACCGGAAAATTCCCGAGGCGGTGCTCGCAGGATACGTGCCATCGTGATGCACCAACGCGACGCCCCCCGGCGCGTGCGGCTTCAGGCGTGCCGGCGCAGCGTCGACGTGTACGTGAACAACTGGCCCTGGTACAGCGAATGCGCAACCACCCGCAACCGGTCTTGCCGGTCGAAATAATTGCGAATGGTCTGGAACGCCGCATCCCCCGGTCTTGCGTGCAGCAGCTTGGCCGGTCCTTCTTCGAGGTTGACGGCGGAGAAGGCCTGCTCGATCCGGTCGAGGTGGGCCGGATCCACCGTGGCGACGATCTCCTGTGCCGCCGTGTCGCTGTTCAGCAGCCTGCGGGTCTGCGTCTTGTTGCGCGCCGCCACGTACACGTCCACCAGCGCCAGCGGGCGCACATCGTTGCGCAGATAACGGATCGAGCGCACGCGGATGCAGGGCAATTTGCTCACCAGCGTGATCTGGCTGGCAAACTGGTTCGCGTCGGCCGCCATTTCTTCGCTGCCGAGCACCTGCAGGCGACTCGCGCTGCCTTGCTGCATCAGGTCGTCGATGCTCTGGATGCTCTGCTCGTAACGCACCGAAGGTGTGCGTGCCAGCACGGTGGAGCCGGATCCCTGGCGCCGCGAAATCATGCCGCGTTGTTCCAGCTGGCGCAGCGCCTCGCGTGCGGTGTGCCTGCTCACGTCGAACATCTCGCAGAGCTCACGCTCGGTCGGCAGCGCGGAGCCGATCGCATAGGTGCCTTCCTTGATGGAGGCGGCCAATGCATGGTACATCTGCCGGTAGAAGGGCTCTTGCGTCATGGTGTCGGTTGGTGAAGGATGGGGTCTGGAAACCGAAGTGGCTTGATTTTTGCACAGTCGGTCGTCACAATATGTCCGTACAACCTGAATATCCCGGATGCACTATTCCACATACCACGAGGTTATCGACGTCAAGGCCCTGATGCAGGACTTTCCGGTGGGCGAGGCGTTCAACGCCCGTTTCGCCGGCATGGAGCAGGACGTCTTGCGCGAACACCAGAATCGTCTGTTCGCACGCCAGCTTCGGCGTGCCTGGCAGTTGCCGTTCTACCAGCGGCTGTGGGGCGAGGCCGGCATCACGCCGGGTGACATCCGCAGTGTCGACGACATCGCGCGCCTGCCCAGCTTCGGCAAGCAGGAGGTGATGGATGCGATCGAACGCCATCCGCCGCTGGGCGATCACCATGGTCGCGACATCCCCATCGACGGCAGGATCCACCCGATGATCCTGCATGCCACCAGCGGCACCACGGGGCGCCCGCAGCCGCTGCTGTTCAGCCCGCGCACACGCGAGGTGCACAAGCTGCTTCTGGCGCGTGCCTACCAGATGCAGGGGTTGCGGCCGACCGACATGGTGCACTCGGTGTATGGCCATGGGCCGGTCAATGGCGGGCACTATGTGCGCGAGGCCGTGATCCACCATACCGCGGCGACCTTCTTCGCGGCCGGCACCGGTGTCGAGACGTCGTCGGTCAAGCAGGTCGAGTTCATGCGCGACTTCGGCAGTACGGTCATCCTCGGTTTCGCCGACTACATCAAGCGCCTGGCCGACGTGGCGCGTGAGCAAGGGCTGGAGCCCGGGCGCGATATCCCGGTTCGCATGATCTCGGGCCATCTGGCCAAGGATGCGCGCCAGGCCTTGTCCGAGGCCTGGGGCGGGGCCGAGTTGTTCGACTGGTATGGCGTCGGCGACACGGGCCTGATCGCGGCCGAAGGCACCGACCACGACGGCATGCACGTGATGGAAGACGCGCACTGGATCGAGGTCTGCGACATCGACTCCGGCGCCGCGGTGCCCCATGGCACGGTCGGCGACCTGGTCGTGACCTGCCTGTTCACCGAGGACATCTTCCCGATCATCCGTTTCAACACCCATGACCTGACCCGCCTGCTGCCGGGCCCGAACCGGCTCGGGTTGCCGTTCCGGCGCATGGAAGGTTTCCTCGGACGCAGCGACAGCATGGTCAAGTTGCGCGGCATCAACGTGTTTCCGCAGGCGCTGTCGTCCATACTGGCCGACATGCCCGGCTTTCGCGGTGAATACATCTGCGTCCTGCAGCGTGATGCCAACGGGCGCGAAGACCTGCTGGTGCGGATCGAATGTGCGCAGGCGGCCAGCGACGAACTGGCAGCCCGCTACCACGACCTGCTCAAGCGCCGGCTGGGTGTCGATGTCAAGGTCGACCTGTGCGAGCCGGGAGCCCTGGCCGAACTCACCGGCGTCGAAGTGCGGCAAAAACCCGTGCGTCTGATCAAGCAGGGCTGACGGACCCGTGGTCGAACACGCCGCTTTCAGCCAGGCCCTTCTGCACGCAAGCGCCCGGGCACAGGCGCGCGCCGTTGCAACCGGGAAGGTCTCCGCGGCCTCGCTGCTGCAGAGCCAGATCGACGCGGTGCGAACCCGCAATCCGCTGCTCAACGCATACATCGCGCAGCCGCCGGCTCCCGCGCTGGAGTCCGGCACGTCGCCACTGGCCGGCAGCAGCTTCGCGGCCAAGGACAACTTCGACGTCGCGGGATTGCCGACGGCCAGCGGTCTGCGTGCCATGTCCCGCGTCGCCACGCGCGACGCCCCCCTCGTGGCCCGTTTGCGCGGCGCCGGACTGGCATGTCTGGGCAAGCTCAACATGCATGCGATGGCGCTGGGTGCGACCAACCACAACCCGGACTTCGGCGACTGCTTCAACCCCCGGCGAGCGGGCTTCACGCCGGGCGGCTCCAGCGGCGGATCCGGCGCCGCGGTCGCCGCCGGCCTGTGCGGCATCGCGCTGGGCACCGACACCATGGGCTCGGTGCGGGTTCCGGCGGCGTATTGCGGCGTGGTGGGCTTCAAGCCCAGTCACGAAACCCTGGGCCTGGAGGGTGTGCAGACCTTGTGCCGCTGGTTGGACCATGCCGGCTTGCTCGCTCGCAGCGTCGAAGACATCGAGGCTGCGATGCGGATCTGCGCGCCCCATCTGCGTGCCGTGGACCCGCCGGCGGTGTCGGAGCTGCGCCTCGGGGTGGTGCAGGACCTGGCGGCCCTGGGAGCCGATGTCGAGGTGGCGGCGGCCTTCGATGCGGCGCTCGCGCGCGCGCGCCAGGTCCTCGGCTGCAGGTTGCAAGCGGTCCGGCTGGACCAGTTGGACCTCGGCGCGACCCGCCGCGCGGGCTTGCTGCTGTGCGAGGCCGAGTTGCATCCGGTCCTGGCGCCCGTGCTGCTGGAGCGGCCCGACGTCCTGCCCGCCGATCTGCTGGCGATGATGCGGCATGTCGAACGCAAGTCCGCCCCTGACCTCGGTCTCGCGCTGGAACGGGCGGCACGCACCGGAGAGGAACTCGATCGGCTGACGCAGGACGTGGATGCATTGTTGCTGCCAACGACACCCCAGCAGGCCTTCCCGATGCGCTCGCCGGTGCCGCGCAACCAGGCGGACTTCACTGCCCTCGCCAACATGAACGGTGCACCGGCGATCAGTCTGCCGCTGCCGGTGGCCGCGGATGCGCTGCCGGTCGGACTGCAACTGATCGGCCGGCGGGGTCACGACCTGGCGCTGTTGCAACTGGCTGCGCGCGTCGAGTCGGCGTTGTCCGGTCCCTGACGCCGCGAACAGCGGCGTCCCATCAAAGGAGAAACCATGCCCGATCCCGTATTGCGCCGCGTACCGCGTGCAGAGATGACCGAACGTCTGCAGGCCGAATACGATGCGACGCTGGCGTTGCGCGACGACGCGACCATGCAGGAGGTCGGCGCGAACGCCCCCGAGCTGATGGCCTGGTACAAGGACGAGTTCTATGGCCGCCTCTTCTATGGCGGCCGGGTCGACACGCGCAGCAAGGAGTTGTTGCGTTATCGCCTGTCGATGACGCATGGCTGCGCCTACTGCAACAAGGGAAACCGGGTTGCGGCGGAAAGGGCCGGCGTCAGCGCCGAGCAACTGGCGCACATCATGAACGAGGCACACGCCTGTTTCTCGCCGCGTGACCGTGCGGTGTTGCGCCTGGCCGACCAGATCGTGATGACCAACATGCACGGCGTGCTCGGCCCGGAGCTGCACGCCGATCTCAAGCCCTTTTTCGACGATGCGCAGATTTTCGAACTCGGCATGGTGGCAGGCATCCTGACCGGCATGGCCAAGTTCATCTTCGTGTACGACCTGGTCGAGAAGGAGGCCAACTGCCCGATCGTCGCGCGATGAGGCTAGCCGCGCCCCTGGGTTCGCCGAGCCACTGACCAGGCCGCGGCGGCGCGAGAACCGCGGGGCCGGTCGCCGCGATGGATCACAACGCGCCGATGAATCGATCGAGGACGCGTGCCAGGGCTTGCGGATTGTCCTGGCTGACCCGGTGGTCCGCATCGATCTCCGCACTCTGCGCGCCGGCGACCATGGCGCACAGGCGCTCCATGTTGGCGCGCGGAAACACCGCGGAGTGTGTGCCTCGGATCGCCAGCATCGGACAACGGATGTCGATCCTGTCCCAGATCGGCACCTCCAGGAGTTGTTCGGTCGCAATCACGCCGGGCAGGTGGTAGCGCCACTGGACCGCGTCGCTG
>JBFIDI010000010.1:0-27827 GCA_041581405.1 Burkholderiaceae bacterium | reverse complement strand
GGTTGGTGTGGCGGGTGTCGGGCTGGGTGTTCTGCTGTACCTGGCCTTCAACGCGCAGGCCTGGGTCAGTGTGCCGCAAGGCCATGCCGTCGGGGCCATGGGGCTGGTTTTCGCCATCGCCCTGGCCTTGGGCGTGCCTGTCGCCTTCTCCATGTTGCTGGCGGTATTCGTCGCAGACCTGTCCGCCTTTGCCCTGCCCGCGCCGGCCGTGGTGCAAAACGTGGTGCGTGGCTCCGGGCAATATCTGTTGCTGGCGGTTCCGCTGTTCTTGCTGGCCGGCTCCTTGATGAACGTGGGCGGCCTTACACAACGGCTGATCGACTTTTCGTACTCGCTGGTGCGCCACCTGCGAGGTGGAATGGGACAGGTCACGGTCGTGTCGGCGACGCTGTATGCCGGCATATCCGGCTCATCGAATGCCGATGCTGCACTGGGCGCCAAGATGCTGCACCCTGCGATGGTGCGCGATGGCTACAAGCCGGCGTTCTCGGCGGCCGTGTGTGCCGCGTCGGCGCTGCTGCCCAACATCATTCCGCCGTCGGTGGGCATGCTGATCCTTGCCGCAGCGACCGGCCTGTCCGTGGGCCACCTGTTCTTGGCCGGCATCCTGCCCGGCATGGTGATAGCCGGCGCATTGATGCTCACGGTCTGGCTGGTGGCGCGTCGCAGCAATTACGGGGCTGCGGTGACCAAGGCCTCATGGAGCGAGCGGGCCAAGGCGGCCAAGGCGGCCGTGCCGGTGATGATGCTCGCCTTGTTCATCATCGTCAGCCTGCGTATGGGCATCGCCACGCCAACCGAGACCGGCGCGATCGCGGTGGCATATGCTTTTGGCCTGGGTGTGATCGTGTATCGCAACTATTCGATGAAGGCCTTGTACGAGGTGCTTTCGTCCACGGCTGTTGATTCGGCACTGATCGGGCTGCTCATCGGCGCCGCCTTGCCGTTCGGCTTCATTCTGACGGCCGAAGGTGTGCCGCAGTCGATTCTGGCGCTGGCATCGGATTGGGGGGGCGACAAGTGGACGGTGTTGCTCTTCGTCAATCTGGTGTTGCTGATGGCGGGCATGTTTCTCGACATCGGCGCGGCCATCCTGATCCTGGCTCCGTTGTTCCTGCCCTTGGTGACCAGTCTGGGCGTGGATCCGATCCACTTCGGCCTGATCGTCATCTGCAACCTGATGATCGGTGGCCTGAGCCCGCCGGTCGGAATCCTGTCCTACATCGTGGCCACGGTGGCCAAGCTGGAAGTGACGGATGTGTTTCGCGCATCCTGGCCCTTGCTCCTGGCGCTGTTGTGCGCCTTGGCCGTGATTACCTATGTCCCTGCGGTGTCGCTCGGCTTGTTGTGGTTGACCGGCTCTTGAGCCGCCGCCAACACATCCGCATGCGGCACGTGAAGTTTCCCGTGCAACTACTACTAAAGGAAATTGACCATGCTCAAGCGTAATCACTTCATTGGCGCTGTCGCTGCCGCCGTCGCGATGGCCGTCGGCGGCTTGCTTCCGGTGCAGACCGCCACGGCCCAAACCGTCAAGGCGCGAATAGCCGTGATCTACAAGGACGGGCAACCAACTGCCCGCATGTGGCAACGCTTCGGGGAACTGGTCAAGGAGCGCACGGACGGCAAGGTCGAGTTGCAGATATTCACCGGCGGTCAATTGGGTGGCGAGCGGGAAGTCGCCGAAGGCATGCGCCTGGGCTCCATCCAGGGTGCGGACTCTACCCTGGCTGCATTGTCGTCGTGGGTGCCGCAAGGCCAGATCTTCGACATGCCGTTCATCTTCCGGGATCTGGCCCACGTGGAGGCGGTCACCAACGGGTCTATCGGTCAGGGGTACAAGCCGCTGTACCGCGATCAGGGTTTCGAGTTGCTGAGCTACATCACGTATGGCGCGCGCAGCGTTGTCAGTCGCGAAGCGATACAGACACCGGCGGACGTGCGTGGCAAGAAGATGCGGGTGCTGCAAAGCCCCTTGCACATCGCGATCTGGAAAACAATGGGAGCCAACCCTACGGCCATCCCGATCACCGAAACCTATGGCGCACTGTCGACGGGCGTGGTCGACTTCATGGACATGACCAAGGACGGATACGAGGCGTTGAAGCTGTTCGAGGTTGCTCCTTACTTCGTCGAAACCGGCCACATCTGGGCACTTGGCGGTATCGTCTTCTCGAAGAGTTTCTGGCAAAGGCTCAGTCCGGATCAGCGCAAGGTGTTTCAGACCACGGCTGACGAGATGGCGTCGTACTTCAACCGCATCCAGCAGGAAGAAATCGGCAAGGCGCTGGAGCGCACGGTGGCCAAGGGAGTCAAGGTCATCAAGGTCAACCAGGAGCCGTGGCGTGACGCGATGCAGCCGGTCTGGGAAGCCGAGGCTTCCAAATTTGGCGGCATCGACAAGATCAAAGCCATCGTCAACACCCGCTGAAAGCTGCGCTGACGTGATTGCGGCCCGCCGGCTTGCCGCTGCAAGCCGGTGCGTGTCCGTGTAATGGGTGGCCTTGCGCCGCCTGCCTGAATCGAAACTCCTGCTCATATTCACATCCATGTCCTCTTCGACTCCCGCACCCTATACATCGTCCGACTACGCAGCCCTGCTTGCAAACCTTCCCGACAGCAGTGTCCATGTGGGCGGCAGTTTCAAGGCGGTAACGCAGCACCAGACGGTTTACGGCAAGGCCAAGGGCGAGGCCATTGCCCAATGTGCCGCGGGCGATGTGCAAACCGTCGACCAGGCCGTCCAGGCGGCGCGCGCCGCGTTTGGCGGCTGGTCCCAGCGTGCGCCGGGCGAGCGGGCGCGCGTGCTGAACGCCATGGCAGCTGCGTTGCAAAGCCAGTTCCGCGCTTTCGTCGCGCTCGAGTCTCACCAGGCCGGCAAGACGATCGCCGATGCGGAGATCGACATCCGCTCCAGTGTCGCGACGTTGCAGTGGTTTGCTGGCTGCGCCGAGCGGCTGGACGGTCGCGTCGTTGCCAGCGCGGCCTCCATGCACCGCTTCGTACGGCGTGAGGCATTGGGTGTGTGCGGTTTGATCCTGCCCTGGAATTTCCCGCTGCTGTTGATGGTCTGGAAGCTTGCACCCGCACTGGCCGCAGGCAATACCGTCGTTGTCAAGCCGGCCAGTGAGACACCGTTGACGACATTGCTGTTCGCGCATCTGGCGGTGCAGGCCGGACTGCCGGCCGGCGTTTTCAACGTGGTGCCGGGTCCCGGCCGCGAGATCGGTATGGCGATGGCGGGGCATCCGGGCATCGACAAGATTTCGTTCACCGGCTCGACCTCCGTGGGTATTCGTGTTGCGCAAAAGGCCGCCGAGAGCGTCAAACGGGTGACGCTGGAACTGGGCGGCAAGTCCCCTGCCGTGATTCTTGACGATGCCGACATCGACAAGGCCGTGGCTGGAACCGCTGCCGGCGTATTCGGCCATGCCGGTCAGAAATGTGCGGCGAGAACCCGCCTGATCGTCATGGAATCGGTGGCCGATGAAGTGGTCACCAAGTTGGTGGAGCGCGCGCGCATGCTCAAGATCGGCGACCCGATGGACGCTGCCACCACCCTGGGCCCCGTGATCAACCGGACGGCGCAGGAATCCATCCTGGCGTATTGCGATGCAGGGGTGCAGGAAGGTGCCAAGCTGCTCTGCGGTGGCAAGGCTCCCGACGGCCTCGATGGCCCGTATGTCGAGCCGACCATCTTTGACCACGCCACCAACGAGATGAAGATCGCGCGCGAAGAGATATTCGGCCCTGTGCTGGCGGTGATCCGGGCCAAGGACATGGAGCATGCGATTGCACTGGCCAACGACTCCGAATACGGCCTGGCCGCCACGGTGTGGACCCGGTCGCTGTCTCGCGGACACCAGTTGGCCGCGCGCATCGAAGCGGGCACCGTCTCAGTCAACACACCGGCCGTGATCGGCATCGAGACACCGTTCGGCGGCTACAAGCAAAGCGGTTATGGCCGTGAGTTGGGCGTGGAAGGGCTCGACGGGTATTTGCAACACAAGAGTGTCGTGATGGACATCTCCTGACCGCTGTGCCGCATTCGTCAACCCGATCACCCATGCTCCAAGGAGTAAACGAAAAATGAACGCATCCGAGTCCTTTGTCTTTGTGCATTCCAACAGGCGCATCATTTCCCAGTGGGGAGGCCTCGACAAGTTGCCCGACCTGGTTCGGGAGCACAGGGCCACACGCTGCGCCGTCGTGATGGACGGCTATTTCCAGGGCGGAGAGGTTGCCGAGCGCATCAAGGGCTTGCTCGGCGACGCCGCGGGTGCGGCGCCGTTCATGCATTTCGTGCCGACCCATGAGCCCGACACGGAGAGTGTCGAGGCCTGTGCTGCGGCACTTCAGGGCCATCGACCCGACTTCATCGTCGCGGTGGGTGGCGGTTCGGCCATGGATACGGCCAAGATCGCGCGGCTGATCCTGGCCAATCCCGGTTCGGCCGAGTCGGTATCGGGTTTCGGCAAGACGTTTGCGCCGCATGCCAGTGTGCTGGTAGCAATTCCGACCACCGCCGGCACGGGCAGCGAGGTGTCGGAATCGGCCATTGCCGGCAAGGCGGGTTCGGACATCAAACTCATCTTCCGTTCGCAGGAAATGACTCCGCATATCGCCCTGCTCGATGCGTCGCTCTCGGTGTCGGCACCAGCCAAGGTCACGGCCACGTCCGGATATGACGCGGTGACCCATGCCGTCGAGGCCTACGTGTCCAAGTCCGCATCGGTGATGACGGACCCGATCGCCGAGGCGGCCATGCTGCTGCTGGGACGCTGGTTGCCGGTGGCTTATCGCGAACCCGGCCATCAGGAGGCCCGCATGGCTTGCCTGGTCGCATCGTGCCAGGCGGCCATCGCCTTCAACAGCGCCAACCTGGGCCTGGCCCATGCATTTGCGGCGCCGCTGGGCGCCTTGTTCCATGTTCCGCACGGCCTGGGCAATGCGTTGGCTCTGCCGGTCGTCGCCGCATACAACGAGAGCGCGATGGGCGCAAAGGCCGCAACCGTGGCGCGCGCGTTTGGTGGCGCCAGTGCCGCCGAAGGCCTTGCGCGTTTGCGCCTGCAACTCGACCTCGACCTGAGCCTCGACGAATTCGTGACCTCCGACGAAGACCGGGAAAAGCTGGCCGCGGCGGCCCTGCGCAGCGGCCAGGTCAAGATGAATCCGCGTCTGGCCAGCATCGAAGACCTCCGCGCCATGGTACAGGCCATGCGCAAACCCACCGGCAACAACGCCCCGACCCTGCATCTTTGAAAGCGAAACCATGGCTCTCCTGAATATCAATCCGACCTCCATCGCACCGCCCGTGGGCGTGTACAGCCAGGGGGTTCTGGCGCCTGCTGCCGGCCAATGGCTGCATGTGGCGGGGCAGGTCGGTATCGCGCCCGGCGGTGAGTTGGCCGACGGATTTGCCGCCCAGGCCCGGATCGCCTGGCAAAACCTCATGGCCGTATTGAAGGAGGCGCAGATGGACGCCAGCCACCTGGTGAAGGTGACCACCTTCCTGGTCGACAGCGCCCACCTGCCGGAGCTCAATGCCGTGCGCGCGCCGTTTCTCGGCGATGCACGGCCAGCCTCCACGCTGCTGGTGGTGAACGCACTGGCGCGTCCGGACTGGTTGTTTGAAGTGGAGGCGGTGGCCTATCGTGGCTGACGGGCGGCAAGCGCTTGCGCCGGCCATGACGGCCGCGCAGTTGAAGGCTTTTCTCGACGACATCGGTCCGCGGTGGAGCGCCGATATCCGGCAAGGCAGCGCCGACGTCAAGGCTGCGTACGCGCCTTTGCTGGCGCGGGCGCCGCGTACGGGCGTGCAGGTGCATCGCGACCTGCACTACGGTGACGACGCACGCCAGGTACTCGACGTGTTCGTGCCGGAACAGACGGCTGCGCCGCCAGCCGGACGGCCCATCGTGGTGTTCGTGCACGGCGGTGCTTTCGTGCGGGGCGACAAATGCAGCGAAACCGGGCTGTACGACAACCTGCTGTACTGGTTCGCCCGACAAGGTTTCATGGGCGTGAACGTGGAATACCGGTTGGCCCCGCAAGCGCCGTTCCCCGGTGCGGTCGAGGATCTGGCGGCCGCCATGCGATGGCTGCACGACCATGCGGGCGACCATGGAGGCGACGCGTCGCGGGTTCTGCTGGTCGGCCATTCCGCCGGTGGCACCCATGTCGCGAGCTACGTCTTTGACCCCTTGCTCGGATACATGGGGCGACATGCCCGCGCCGTGGTGCTGTTGTCGGCGCGACTGACGGCCGACGTACTTCCAGAGAACCCCAATGCGCAAGGCGTGCGCGCCTATTTTGGCGACGACCCGTCCCGTTACGCATTGCGATCGCCCATGGGATATGCTGCCTGCAGCGATCTGCCGGTACTGGTCGTGAACGCACAGTACGAGAACCCGCTGCTCGACGTGTACGGGCTGGAGTTCGCGTTCCGCGTCGCGCATGCGCGGCGTTGCGCGCCACACTATCTGTCCATGCGCGGGCACAACCATGTGTCGATCGTCGCCCACTTCAATACCGAAGAGGAAACGCTGGGGCGCGACATGGTGACGTTTTTCAATCTGTCTGTGCCGCAGGGGCCCGTCGGCACCTGACATCGACGGCCGGAATCCTGCAGCGGGTCTCCGGTTGGTTGAAAGGCGTGCAACCGGAGCCCGGCGCGGTGGGTGGCGTGCAAGGGCGCGATCGCGTCGCCGACGAAGTTCGGGCGGCTCATCGACCTGCGACAGCCCGCGCCCTGGGACGCACCGTTCCCCATCGCGGCCGTTACTGGTCGATCAGGGTTGCCGCTCAGCGGCCTGTTCATGCATCAGCTCGCCGCGCGTTTGTCGTATGTCTTGCCGGGGTAGATCGGCCTCGAAGAGGGCGGCGACTGCGCCGCCATCGGCGGCGTGACCAACCCGGCTGCGTGCGCCTGATCGGATACATGCCGGCGGGCAGGTGCTCCGGTAAGTCGCAAGACGATGGCCCGGGTGGAAGACCTGGTCCATGCCGAACCGGTGGCCCCGCAGGGGGCTGAGCCTCACATCATCCAGGTGGCGTCGATCGACCACGGGCATGGTTGCAATGGCATCGTTGCCTGCGATATCTGCCCGCATGGCATCCAACACCAATGCCGGAGCCCAAGGCGTGACCTCCGAGTCTTGAGCGCCTCGTTCGCGTTGCGCCGGCACCGGCGCGACGCTTCGTTGCCTCGTTCGCACATTCGTGCCTCAGCTACCACGGCATTGGGTGTTCGACGGGGCGCGCGCACGCCAGCCAACAACCCTGACGACGTGAACATGCCGAAAGGGGGCGTTTCAACCCGCGGTCGATTCATGACAGGGCCGAGCCCCCAATAGACGTTGACCACGCTACGTCACGGTGTCATACTCGCGGAAAGTGGTCCAACCACTTTTCTCGCTCAAGGCCGGTTTTTTCCGGTATCTGGGGAACATGAAACTACAAAGGAAACATCGAGATGCACAAGGTATGGATGCGCGGCTTGGCCGCAATTGCAGTGTTGTGGGCGGCGACCATGGCGCAGAGCTGGGCGCAGTATCCGGATCGACCCGTTCGCATCTTGGTTGGTGCTGCCGCTGGTGGACCGACGGATATCGTGGCGCGCCTGCTGGCGCAGGGACTGACCCGCGAACTGGGCCAGCCAGTGCTCGTCGACAACCGTGCCGGTGCGGGTGGCAATATTGCCAGCCAAGCCGTGGCGACCAGTGCAGCCGATGGCTACACGCTCCTGATGGGTTCTTTCAGCAACGCCGTGAACCCCGCCATGATGGCGGTCGGTTACGACCCCAAACGTGATCTGATGCCGATTTCGCAGATCACCCGCGTGCCATTGCTGGTCGTGGCCAGCAAGGCTTCGCCGTTTGCCAGCATCACCGAGTTGGTGGCCGAGGCTCGGCGCAAACCCGGCACTTTCAACATTGCTTCTGGTGGCATCGGGAGTTCATCCCACCTCGCCGCCGAGTTGTTCAAGCGCATCGCAGGCATCGACATGCAGATCATCCACTACAAGGGCGGCGCGCCAGCGCTGCAGGACCTGCTCGCCGACCGCGTGCAACTGATGTTCGACAACCCCCAGACGTCGCTTCAGCACATCAAGGCAGGCTCCAACAAGTTGCTGGCCGTGACCACCGGCGCGCGCCTGCCCTATCTCTCCACGACACCAACGGTCAAGGAGACGGCGGGCTTTGGCGCCTTTGAGGTGGTGTCCTGGCACGGCATCTTTGCACGCAGCAATACGCCGCCGGACGTGGTCAAACGCCTGTACGCCGGCATACGGGCCGCCATGGACGACAAGGCGCTGCGAGACAAGTTTGCTCAATTGCAGATCGACCCGATCGGTAGTGCACCGGACGAGTTCAACCAGTTCTTTGGCGGCGAAATGGAAACCTGGGGCCGCGTCGTCAAGGAAGCCAACATCAAGGTCGAGTAATGGCCAAGGCCAGTGCGGTATCCGTCGACGCGTCTGCGTCCGGGCGTTCCATTGCGAATCGGGTCGCAGACGAACTGCTGCGCCACATCATCTCGGGTGACTTTGCGCCCGGCGACCCGCTTCCGGCCGAGCGAGACCTCGCCACGCACCTGGACGTGAGCCGTGGCAGCCTGCGCGAGGCTCTGCGCGCGCTCGCGTTCCTCGGCGTCATCGAGATCCAGCACGGCGGGCGGGCCCGTGTGGCCCCTGTCGATCTGGAAACCTTGCTGCGTCCCCTGGGCCTCTTCCTGCGCCTGCGCAACGAAGGCATGCACGTCCTGCTCGAAACACGCGCCGTGTTCGAAACCGCGGCAGCGCGCCTCGCTGCGCCGCGTATCGATGCGCGCACCCTCGACAAGATGGAGAAATTGCTTGAGCGCAAGCGGCAGGCGGCATTGCGCAGCAGCGTTGGTCGGTCGATCGACCTGGATGCCAAGTTTCACCATTGCATCGTGCAAGCCACGGGCAACCCGTTTCTGATCGAAATCGGCAACAACCTCTACGAACTGGGCCGGGCGGGCCGGGCCCAGACCAGCCAGTCCGCCGAGGTGACGCGTGCGTTCCTGCAGGACCACGAGGACATTCTGGCGGCATTGCGCACCGGCAAAGGGCGCGCCGCGGAAGCGGCAATGGAGCGGCACATGCGGCACATTTCCAGGCATCTCAAGGAACTCGACGCGGCTGCCAGCCGTACAGTCAATTCAAGCAAGGACTAATCCATGGCGTGTATTACCCAGGTCGAGGTGCACCAGTTCTCGTACACCACGGCGCGGCTCGGTCGCGATCACGCCGGCAACTATGTCTACGACCCTGCCGGCAACGCCGCCATGGACAGCTTCGCGGTGCGTATTCTGGCCGATGACGGTGTCGTGGGCGAGTTCGTCCCGATCTTCGGCGGCAAGAAGGCCTATCTGGGGCAGGTGTTGACGGTCGCGGGCGTGTTGCTCGGACGTGACCCCGACCAGCGTGAAGGAATCCACACGGATGCCAAGCGGATACTGCGGCACAGCGGTGCGATCGGCATTTCGGCACTCGACTGCGCGTTGTGGGACATGGCGGGCCGGCGCCTGAACACATCCGTAGCGCGTTTGCTGGGCGGCTACCGGTTCCGCATTCCAGCCTACGCGAGCACCTTGCATGCCGACCGCAATGGCGCTTTGCACAGCCCGCAGGCGTTCGCCGACTTCGCACTCGCCTGCCACGAACGCGGCTTCCGCGCCTTCAAGGTCCACGGCTGGAGCGATGGCAACGCGCGCGAGGAGGCTGCGAATCTGCTGCACTTGCGCAAGGTTGTGGGGGACCGCATGGCGCTCATGATCGATCCGGCCTGTGAGTTGCGCACCTTTGCGGATGCGCTATATGTCGGCCGTGCCTGCGACGAGATTGGCGCTTATTGGTACGAGGACCCGTTTCGCGATGGAGGCTGGTCACAACACGCGCATCGCAAGTTGCGTCAGATGATCAAGACGCCGCTACTGATCACGGAGCACGTGCGTGGACTCGAGCCCAAGGCCGACTTCATTGCCGCGGAGGCGACCGATTTCGTTCGCGCCGATCCGAACCTCGACTTGGGGATCACCGGCACGATGAAGATCGCCCACCTGGCCGAAGCGTTCGGACTCGATTGCGAGCTCCATGGCCCAGGGCCGGCACACCGCGCGTGTATGTCGGCCACGCGCAACGCAAACTTCTATGAACTCGGGCTGGTCGCGCCTTTTGTTGGCAACGCCGCACCTCCGATCTACCGTTGCGACTACTCGGAGGCCTTGGAGGCGGTGGGGCAGGACGGGTGTTATCCGGTGCCCGACGGCCCTGGCCTGGGTGTGGACTACGACTGGGAATTCATCGGAAGAAACACAACGCAAGTGCACCGCTTTGCCTGACGCGGTGGCCGGGAAACGATCCACCGGCTGCGCGCAGTCGACCTTGCCGGATGCTCCGCCATCGAGTGCGGCCGGCAGCCGCCGCTGCGCCCTTGGCTGCGAGAGGATCCGCTGGCGCACCGCGACGCGCCAGATGTCGTGCTCGACTGGCTCGGCGGCGGTCTGCGACATGCGCCGCGCGCAGCATGACGTGCAGAACGCGTGCCGCGAGTAGCTGGCGACCAATCGATTGTCGCAGCTGCACTGCCCGCAGCGCAGCCACGGAAATACGCCCGTGGGCCAGGATCCCGCGCACCAGGCAGGGGCCGAACTCGCCCTTGATGGAGGTTGAGGGTCAAGCCTTGCGTTGCGGCGTTGCGGCGTTCCGACGGGGCGAGGTCGCGACGGTCAATCGCCAGCAAGGTTGTCGTGGCACCGTTGACCGCGACATCCCCTTGGGCGGCCTGCACGGCAAATGTCGGATTGCAAGAACTGACCCTCGAGTTCGGAACGAGGCCGAGGACCTGGCTGCGCCAGGCGTCCCGGCATGCCCGCATGCATGCACCATGCCGGTGCGGCGACAATGCCGGCTCTCCACCATTGCATTCGACGAATTTCCTACCCGTGCGCCGCTTATATTCCCCCGCCGTCAGAACCGAAACGGCCGCCTTGTGGCAACTCGCCTGGCCGATCCTGGTGGGCCAGCTGGCCACCGTCGGCATGGGCGTCGTCGACGTGGCCATGGCCGGCCATGCGTCGGCGCAGGACCTCGCCGGCGTGTCGCTGGGCGTGTCGATCTGGCACCTGATCATCATCACGCTGATGGGCATCCTGATGGCGGTCAGCCCCATCGTGTCGCAGCATGTGGGCGCGCGCAACTTCCACGAGATCCCCGGCGTCGTGCGCCAGGCCTTGTGGAAGGCGCTGGGCCTGGGCTTTGTCGCCATGGTGGTGGCCAACGTGGCCGGGCTGTTGTTCAACCACCTCGACATCGAGCCGCAGGTGCGGGAAGTGGCGCGCAGCTTCGTGCTCGTCATCAGCTTCGCGTTGCCGGCGTTCTGCTGCTACCGGGTGTTGTACGGCTACAGCGCCAGCATGGGAGAGACCAAGCCGATGATGGCGATCGCCTTGCTGGCGCTCGCGCTCAACGTGGTCATCAACTATGCGCTGGTGTTCGGCAACTGGGGTTTTCCGCGCCTCGGTGGCGTGGGCTGCGCGTGGGCCACGCTGCTGTGCGTGTGGTTCGACCTGATCGCCATCACCTGGTGGATCCGGCGCTCGCCGGTGTACCGCAAGGCGCAGCCGCTCGCGGCGTACGAGCCGCCGCAATGGCCGCAGATCCGCGGCCTGCTGCGGATCGGCCTGCCGATCGGCGTGACCTATTTCGCCGAATCGAGCGCCTTCAGCCTGATCGCCTTGCTGGTGGCGGGTTTCGGAACCACGCAGGTGGCGGCGCACCAGATCGCGCTGAACTTCTCGGCGCTGGTGTTCATGGTGCCGATGAGCCTGGGTATCGCCCTGTTGACCCGGGTCGGCCAGGCCCTGGGGGCCCAGGACGCGGTGGCGGCGCGATTCCGCGCCTGGCACGGCGTGGGGCTGGCGTTCGGCGTGGCCCTGGTCTCCGCGCTGACGATTGCCTTGTTCAACGACCGGATCGCGTCGGCCTATACCAGCGACACCGCGGTGGCCGGGCTGGCCGCCCATCTGCTGGTGTTCGCCGCGCTGTTCCAGTTGCCCGACGCGGTCCAGGTCTCGACCAGTTGCGCCATCCGCGCCTACAAGGTGACACGCCCGCCGATGGTGATCCACATGACGGCGTTCTGGGGCATCTGCCTGCCGCTGGGCTGCGTGCTCGGCCTGGCCCCGGCATGGCTGCCGTGGCGTCCGGTCGAGGCGATGGCCGCGCAGGGCTTCTGGATCGCCCTGGTCGTGGGCCTGAGCATTGCCGCCGTGGGACTGGTATGGTTGCTGCACCGTTTGTCGCTGCAATGGTTGCAGGGCGTGTCACCGCCCCCGCTGGCGACGGGCGATCGATGATCAGGAGGAGTACGTGTCCATGACAGAAGGAATCACCGACCCCCGCTTCGCGGCGGTGCGCGACGCATTCGACCAGAACCTGGCCGATGGCCTGGAGCACGGCGGCGCCGTCGCCGCATGGCTGGACGGCCAGCCGGTGGTCGACCTGTGGGGCGGCACGCGCGACCTGGCCGACCGCGTGCCCTGGCAGCAGGACACGCTGGTCAACGTCTGGTCGGTCGGCAAGGGGGTGGTCGCGCTGGCCGTGGCGATGCTGGTCGAGCGCGGCAAGCTCGACTATGCGGCGCCGGTGGCGCAATACTGGCCGGAGTTCGCCGCCAATGGCAAGCAGGACATCACCGTGGACCAGGTGATGTCGCACCAGGCCGGGCTCGATGGCCTGCCGGTGCATCTGTCCGAGGAACAGCGCGAGGCCTGGTACCCGGTGATCGAAGTGCTGCAGGCGATGAAACCCAACTGGCCGCCCGGCAGCGTCTGTGTCTATCACCCCGAGACCTACGGTTACCTGGCGGGCGAACTGGTGCGCCGTGCCGACGGGCGCAGCATCGGACGTTTCGTGGCGCAGGAGATCTCCGAGCCGCTGTCCTTGTCGTTCTATTTCGGGCTGCCCGAGTCGCAGGATCATCGGGCGGCGCAGCTGTCGGCGTCCGACGAGGCCTATGACTGGGTGCACCAGGGGGCGGCCAGTGCCTACCCGCATGCGTATCGCAACCGCGATTTTTCCGCCACCGCGCCCAACGAACGCGGCTGGCGCGCCGCCGAGATGCCGGCCGGCAACGGCCACAGCGACGCCCGTTCGCTGGCCAAGATCTACGGCGCACTGGCGGTGGGCGGCATCGTCGACGGCCACCAGCTGATCGGGCGCCGCACGCTGGCGCGCGCGGTGGCCGAGCGCTTCCGTGGCGTGGACGCCAGCTCGGGCGCGCCGACCGTCTTCGGCGCGGGTTTTCGCATCGGTGCCGTCGGCTTCGGCCCCCATGTCGGCGCCGGGCACTTCGGGCACACCGGCTGGGGCGGTTCGCTGGCGTTCGCCGATCCGGCGCGCGGCCTGGGGTTTGCCTACGTGACGAACCGCATGCTGGGTTTCGACAACGGCGTCGACCCGCGGCGCGCGCGGCTGCTCGACGCGGTCTACGCGGCTCTGGCGTAGGCGCCGGCGCCTACCAGCAGCGCCGGCCCGATTGCAGGCTGCGGTGGGCCAGCAGGAAGGTGGCCGCGTTCCAGCTCTGGCCGGCCATGCCCCCGGGCGCGAGCGTACGGCCGTGGAACCACTCGGTGAAGCGCCAGTCGTCCCGTGCATTGACGCGCGCCAGCTGCTCCAGCTGCTGCCAGGCCAGTTCGGTGCGCCCGCATTGTGCCAACGCCATCACCCAGAAGCCGCCGACGAAGGGCCAGATGCCGCCGTTGTGGTACTGGTGCACCAGGTTCTGCCGGTGGCGCTCCATGTAGGGTCGCCACAACGGGTGCTGGCGGCTCAGCGGATGCAGCACCACCCGCACCGGATGCGGCTCGTGGGCGTGCGCCGCGATGATGGTGTCGATGATGCGCCGGCCATGCGTCCTGTTCGCCAGGCCGCACAACACCGACAACACGTTGCCGAACACGTCGCCCTCGTCGCCGGACGACGCCAGGTTGACGAAACTCAGGTACAGGCCCGGATCGCGCCGGCCGCGGCGTGCGTAGTGGCGCAGCAGCCGGGCCCGGTGGTACTCGGGCAGGTCGCGCTGGAACGGGTTGAACAGGTGGTTGAAATGGTGTTGCGTCGCGTCGGCGTCAGGCAACGCGAAGCGTCGCTTGACGTCGAACCACAAGGCGTTGGTGTACAGCACGTAACCGGAGCGCGGCATGATGTCGGCCCAGTCACTGGCCTCGTTCTGCTGCAGCAGCCGGAAATGCTGGTGCTCCTGCGCCAGCAGCCAGGCGATGGCGCGTTCGACCTGCGGCTGCCAGCGCGCGGCCGGCGCGGTGCCGAAACGCCGCGCGTGGTCGACGCCGATCAACCACCACAAGGTGGCGTCGATGCAGCCCAGGTACCAGAAGTCGGCGTCGCGCCCGTCGGGGTCGACGTATTTCGGGATCTGGCCGTTGCCGGCCTGCTCGCGCGCCAGTGCGTCCAGGCTGTCGAGCGCGGCCTGTTCCAGCTGGGCGTCGCCGCTGCCGCTCATGGCCAGCACGCAGATCGCGGCGTCGCGGCCGAAGATGCGCGTGTAGCGCCGCGCCACCGCCGCCTCGGTGCGGCTGGCCGCCAGGATGCCGTGCGGGCTCAGGTTGCGGCGCAGCAGCTCCAGGCTGGCCTGGATGCAGGCGTCGATGTCGCCGGTGGAGGCTTGGGGAGGTGGGGCAGTGGCAGTGGATGCGGTCATGAATGCCGGTACACGCGCCGCACCGGCGGCGCAAACGGGCATTCTGGCAGAAGCCCGACCGGTCGCGCGGCGAGGCCCGGCGTGCCTGGCCGGTGCGCGTGTTCAGACCGCGCAGGCCATCTCCCGCGGTGGCGGCGCGGACCAGGCCGCGTCATTGGCTGGTGGCAGCACCAGCGGCAGCGCCCGGCTCACGCGCAGCAGCCGCGAATCGTCCGGATGGCGTTGCACGGCGAACCCGCTGGCGCGCGCCAGGCCCAGCATCGGCAGGTTCTCGCGCAGCACGTCCCCGAACAGCGTGCGCACGCCCTGCTGCTGCGCGGCCGACACCAGGGCTTGCAGCAGGCGGCGCCCGATGCTGCGTCCCTGCCAGGCATCGGCCACGGCCAGGGCGAACTCGGCGCTCTCCGGTTGCCCGTGTTCGCGCACGAAGCGGGCATCGCCCACCTGCCGATGGCCCTGGTCGTCGAAGGTCTCGGCGATCAGCGCGAAATGCCCGTGGTAGTCGATGCGGGTGAAGTAGCGCGCCGTGCTGCACGGCAACTCCCGCATGCTGATCATGAAGCGCTGGTACCGCGAATGGTTGCCCATCTGGCGGGTGAAGAAGTCGTATTGCAGCGCCGCATCCTGCGGCAGCACCGGCCGGACCGTGACGGCCTGGCCCTGGTCCAGGGTCCAGCGGTCGATCCACTGCACCGGATATCGGAACTCGTTCGCCGGCTCCATGGTGAACCTCCGCTCATTCCATCGCCAGCACCTGCCGCGGCAACGCACGCCGCGGCGCGCGGCCGACGCAAGGGTCTGCCGACGCGTGGTGCAGGGTCAGGCGCGACGGCTCCAGCGCATAGACGATGGTGCCGGCGCAGCCGTCGCGCAGGAAGTGCTGGCCGGGTTCGAGCACGATGTCGCGCGGATCGCCGTCCAGGGTGATCCACAGGCTGCCCGCGTCGCAGCGGATTTCGCGGGTGGTGTGGGCCAGGCGGATCAGCATGGTTTTTGCCAGCTGCATGCTCGTGGTGTCGGATCGTGTCATCATGCGCTCCTTTGGTGTGCGTCGTGGGAATGACTGTAGGAGCCGGTCGTTCTCCTTTCAAACGGTGATTTGGAATGAATCGCATGCGTCCCGAGAATGTGAACGTCGCGACCGCCCCGCCGCAAGGGGCCGCGCCGCACCGGCGTGCGGACCTGCCGCGGCTCGAGCTGCTGCGCAGCTTCGAGGCGGCGTCGCGCCTCCTGAGCTTCACCCGTGCGGCCGACGAACTGGCGTTGACGCAGTCGGCCGTCAGCCGCCAGATCGCGCAGATGGAGGAAGGCCTGGGCGTGCCGCTGTTCGAGCGGCGCCACCGCGCGCTGGTGCTGACACCGGCCGGCGAGGTGATGCAACGCGCCGTCGCCGATTGCCTGCAGCGGCTGGTCGACGCCACCGCCAGCGTGCGCGCCAGCGTCACGCCGCGCCAGGTGGCGGTGACGACCACGCCGGGTTTTGCGTCGTTGTGGCTGATTCCGCGGCTGGCGCGTTTTGGCGCCGACCATCCGCAGGTCGACCTGCGGGTATCGGCAACCTTCGAGCTGATGGACCTCGAGCGCAGCCGCATCGACGTGGCCGTGCGTTTCTGCAAGATGAGCGACGGCGAGGGCGAGCCGCTGTTCGCGGAGACGGTGTTCCCGGTCTGCGCGCCGCAGTTGCCGCTGCGCGATGCGGCCCGGCCACTGGCCGAGCCCGCCGACCTGGTGCACCACACGCTGCTGGCGATGGACGTGCCCCAGGCCAAGCTGCCCACGGCCGACTGGACGCCGTGGTTGCGCATCATGGGACTGGGCGAGATGCGCAGCCAGAACATGCTGCTGTTCAGCCACTACGGCGACATCGTCGCCGCCGCCGTGGCCGGCCACGGCGTGGCGATCGGCCGCCTGCCGCTGATCGACGAATACCTGGCCGACGGCCGGCTGGTCGCGCCGTTCGAGAGCCGCAACACCTCGCAGCGCGGTTATTTCGTCCATACCGCGCGCAGGGCGCAGGACAATGCCGACGCGTTGGACTTCGTGCGCTGGCTGCGGGCCGAGGCAGTGCGGCCGTCCTAGGTCGACGCCGCGGGCCGAGTGGTGGCGGACGTCAGCCCAGCAACTGCAGGATGTGGTCCCAGTGCGGCTTGTCCACCGGCGTGATGGACAGGCGGTTGCCGCGGCGCAGCAGGATCAGGTCGGCCAGCGCCGGGTCGGCGCGCAACGCGGGCAGGTCGAGCAGGTGGGTCTTGCGCACCGCCTGTACGTCGACCAGCAACCAGCGCGGATCGTCGGGATCGGACTTTGGATCGTAATAGTCCGACTGCGCGTCGAACTGGGTCGGATCGGGCCGCACGCCCGAGACAACGCGCGCGATGCCGGCAATACCCGGCTGCGGGCAGCTCGAGTGGTAGAACAACACGCCGTCGCCGACCCGCATGTCGTCGCG
Source organism: Burkholderiaceae bacterium (assembly GCA_041581405.1). Lineage (GTDB taxonomy): Bacteria > Pseudomonadota > Gammaproteobacteria > Burkholderiales > Burkholderiaceae_C > CAISIP01. Next base: position 10,631 of record JBFIDI010000010.1, on the reverse strand, counting down.
CATGAAGTTGCGCGCCTGGTAGTTGCGCACACCGGTCCAGGGTACGGTCCGCTTCGGGGCGGCCATCGCGTCGTCGATCGAACACTCCGCGGGTTCGGATTTCATCAGCCAGTAGCGGGTCATGGCTTCGGGTCGGGGCGGGATGATGGTTGTCGTCGCCGGCGGCGCTGCTGTGTCAGGACTGGGCCGCGGCCAGCTTGTCCGCGGTGCGGGTCTCGAAGTCGCTCGCGTCGTGGCGCTCGTGCAGCTGGCTGGCCGGCTCGCCCGAGACGCGGTTGACCATGCGCCCGCGCTGGACCGCCGGTCGTTGTGCGATCTGCTCCGTCCAGCGCAGCACGTTCCTGTATTCCTGCACCTGCAGGAATTCGCCGGCGCTGTACAGCAGGCCCTTGGCCAGCGCGCCGTACCACGGCCAGACCGCGATGTCGGCGATCGTGTACTGGTCGCCCCCCAGGTATTCGGACTGGGCCAGGCGCTTGTCGAGCACGTCGAGCTGGCGCTTGACTTCCATCGCGAAGCGATTGATCGGGTATTCCATCTTGTACGGCGCGTAGGCATAGAAGTGGCCGAAACCGCCGCCGAGGTAGGGCGCGCTGCCCATCTGCCAGAACAACCACGACAGGCATTCCGCGCGCGCGGCACGCGTGGTGGGCAGGAACGCGTTGTCGAACTTCTCGGCCAGGTATTGCAGGATGGCGCCGGACTCGAACACCCGCACCGGCGCGGGTGTCTCGCTGTGGTCCATCAGCGCCGGGATCTTGGAGTTGGGGTTGACGCCGACAAAACCGCTGCCGAACTGGTCACCGTCGCCGATCTTGATCAGCCAGGCATCGTATTCGGCACCGGCATGTCCCAGCGCCAGCAGTTCCTCGAGCATGACCGTGACTTTCACGCCATTGGGCGTGGCCAGCGAATACAGCTGCATCGGATGCTTGCCGACCGGCAACACCTTGTCATGCGTGGGACCGGAGATCGGGCGGTTGATGTTGGCGAACCTGCCGCCGCTTTCCTTGTCCCAGGTCCAGATGGCGGGAGGTGTGTAGTTGTCGGTCGCGTCGGTCATGTCGTGGGGGCTCCAGTCGTAGTCGGGTGTCGTGGGTGGTGCCTCGTGTCGAGGCACGGTGCCGACGACTGTAATGGAATACGGGGTGACCTCGGGCCGGGCGCGGGTTTGCCGTGACGATGCGACGACGGCGCCTTGCACCCGCGCCGCGTGTGCATGCGCGGTGCGCGGCACGGTTGGGCCGCCGGTTCGTGCCCGGGCGCGCATTTATCATGCGCGCTTGCAGCCAGTTCCCTTCGACACGACGACCCAGGCTCCAGGCGCGACACCCATGAAGATCGACACCCACCAGCATTTCTGGCATTACCACGCGCCCGACTTTCCGTGGATCGACCACACCATGGCCGTGTTGCGGCGCGACTGCATGCCCGGACACAACGCGGCGGCGATGCGGGCGGCGGGCATCGATGCGGTGGTGGCCGTACAGGCCCGCACGCTGGCGGCCGAGACCGATTTCCTGCTGCAGCTGGCCGACCGGCATCCGGAGGTGGTCGGCGTGGTCGGCTGGGCCGACCTGGCCGCGGCCGATCTCGATCGCCGACTCGACACCTGGTGCGCCCACCCCGCGTTCAAGGGCCTGCGGCATATCCTGCAGGACGAGCCGGATGTGCCGGCCTGGGTCGACGCGCCGGGCATCGCGCGTGGCATGCGGGAGCTGCAACGGCGCCGACGCGTCTACGACGTGCTGGTGTTCGACCACCAGCTGGAGGCCGTCACCGGTTTCTGTGCCCGGCACGACGCGCATTGGCTGGTGCTGGACCACCTGGGCAAGCCCGCATTGTGCGACTGGAACCAGGCCGATGACCGGGCCGTGGCGCATCGCTGGCGCCGGGACCTTCGCGCCGTCGCCGCACTGCCGCATGTGATGTGCAAGCTGTCGGGTGCGGTCACCGAAACCGGCGCGTCGGGCCGGCCGGGGCTGACGCCGCAGGACCGGCAGAACATCCTGTCGTGTTTCGACGAGGCGCTGGCCGCCTTCGGCCCGCAACGCCTGATGTACGGTTCGGACTGGCCGGTGTGCCAGCTGTCGTCGCCGTACGACGAGGTGCACGGCCTGGCGCACGGGTGGGCGACATCGCGGCTCCACGCACAGGAGCAGGATGCGTTCTGGAGCGGCAACGCGATCCGCTGCTACGGACTGGACAGGGCTGGGCGGGAGCCGTGACCGGCGGTGGCCCGCGCAGCAGATCGCATCAGCGTCTACTCCACCGCGATCTTCGCCTCACGGATGATCCTGCCCCACTTCTCGCGCTCGACGCCCATGAACGCGGTGAACTGCGCGGGTGTCATGCTGGCAGGCTCGGTACCCAGTTCGATCAGTTGATCGCGGAGCTTGGTGTTGGCCAGCACCTGCGCCAGGTCCGCACTGATCTTCGACACGGTGGCAGCCGGTGTTCCTGTCGGTGCCAGCATGCCGTACCAGACGGTCACGTCGTAACCCGGCAGGCCGGCTTCGGCCACGGTGGGAATATCCGCGGCCAGCGGCGAACGTGTAGCACCGGTGACGGCGATGGCGCGCACCCTGCCGCTGCGGGCCATCGGCAAAGCCGTGGGCAGGTTGTCGAACATCAGGTCGACCTGACCACCGATCAGGTCGGTCATGGCGGGCGCACTACCCTTGTACGGCACATGCCGCATCTCCACACCCGCCATGGCCATGAACAATTCGGCCGCCATGTGCGGTGAAGATCCGGGACCATTGCTGGCGAAGTTCAACGGCGTCTTGCGCGACTTCGCCAGGGCAATCAGTTCGGCCAGGCTCGACACACCCAGGCTCGGATTGACGACGAGCAGGTTCTGGACGTTGGCCACGAACGAGATCGGGGCGAAGTCCTTCTGGGCGTCGTACGGCAATTTGCTGTACAGATTGGGCCGCACGACCAGGGGAGCACTGGAGCCCATGAACAAGGTCAATCCGTCGGGCGCACTGCGGGCTACCGCCCCTGCACCGACACCACCACCGGCACCCGGGCGGTTTTCGACGATCACCGGTTGCTTCCAGATTTCGGCGAGTTGTTGTCCGATCTGACGCGTCAGCGCGTCGGACGTTCCGCCGGGCGAAAACGGAACGACGATGCGCACGGACGCTGTCGGGAAGGTCTGGGCCTGTGCCTGGGTGAACGGGGCCGCGGCGACCAGCAGGGCGCTGATCCATAGAGCAAATACACGCATGGGTGGGTGATCTCCAGTGTGAGGGTGAATGAAAGAGGGTGAAATGCGTCGGGATCCGGTGCGGACTCAACCGTTGTAGAAGCGGCGACCGCGGTTGCGCAACCACAGCCGCAGCAGGTGGCGCTTGCGTTCGGGCTCGGGATAGTCGATGAACTGGGTACGGCGATGACCGCAGCGGATGTTGTCGACGATCTGGATCTGCCCGCGCTCGAAGTTGAACTCGCGATTCCAGGCCGGTTCAGCCATGATGGCCTCGAGACACTCGATAGCCGCCTCGCCTTCGGCGTCGAGCTTGACCCCTGCCAGCTTGCAGCCGTTGAGCACCTGATGACGCGATAGCCGGCACACGAGTCGACCCTCGATGTATTCGAACAGGCTATGACTGAGTACCGGCGGATCACCTTCGGCATGCTCGCGCTGCCGATCGAACAGAAACGGGCGGTGCAGGCGGGCCAGCAGTTCCGGGTGACGGCGCCGCATCTCGTTGTAGACGGTATAGAAGCTGACGATCGAGTTGATGCCGCCGCTGAGCGCCGGTCGAACGCAGAGCAGGGCGACATAGTCCGGCGGAAACAGGTTGTAGCTGTTGTCGGTATGGAAGTTCTGTTCCGCGTTGGTCACGTCGGGGCGCACGCCGTAACCCGGCTTGGCACCGGTGTCGCGCACGTCATACGTCATCTTTCCGTCCCAGCTCTGCGCCACCGGCCGGGCGACCATCTGCGCCAGCACCCAGAACAGGGCCGAGGTTTCTGCAACCGTCAGGTCGTCCAGCGGCAGACGGTCGATGATCGCGAAGCCCACACCTTGCTCCAGCGAATCGCGTGCGCGGGTCATCAGGGCGCGGCTGGCCGGAAGGTCGAAATCGGATGCCTCCAGCAGCACCACGGGCAGCGGATTGGCGCGCAGAAAATGCATCAGCTCGGCGAGTTCCTGCTCCACCTTCGCATCGATCGGCAGCACGCCGTCATTCGGTGCAAGCCCGTCGCGGCTCCATACGATCGCTCCCTGCAATGGGGCGTCGGGCATCGATTCGGTGCATGCCTGCGGTGCTTCCTGGCGCAATACCTCAACCTGTGTCATCTGTCTCTTCCTCTTCTACGGTGCAACAACAAAAGCGCTAGTCTATGGACTGTGTTTCGCTGTTGATAGCGAATTGTTTGGATGTGACTTGATCGATCTTTCCGATGAATATTCGCCAGCTTGAAACCTTTGTGCGCATCATCGAACTGGGCAGCTTCGGTGCTGCCGCGGGTTCGCTGCACACCACCCAGTCGACGGTTTCGGCCCGGATCCGCGAGCTCGAGAAGTCGCTGGGTGTCGAGTTGTTCGATCGCAACCACCATCGCGCGCAGGCGACGATCAAGGCGCAGGCGCTGCTCGAGCCTGCGCGTCAGATGCTTGCGCTGGCTTCGGGCATCAGTCAGGACATCGCCGACGATCAATCGTTCTCCGGCCTGGTTCGAATGGGTGTTGCCGGCCGTATCGCCATCACGTGGCTGCCCCGGTTGATGTGCGCCATGCGACACCGTTATCCACGGCTGACGTTCGATATCGATGTGTCGTTGTCGACTCCGACCATCGACAAGCTGCGTACCGGTGACCTCGACCTGGCCTTGATGGCGGCCAGCGAACGACTCGACAGCACCGACCTGGTCACGACCTCGCTCGGCTTCGATGACTTCGACTGGATGGCGTCGCCGTCATTGGGATTGCCCGCCGGGCCGACCACACCCGCGGACCTGGCGCGCTGGCCCATGCTCGGCCTCTCCGAACAGTCACCCCACTTCCCCGCCATCGCCCAGTGGTTCGAGGCGGATGGTGCAAGCTACCGTCCCGTGGTGTCCTGCAACAGCCTCAGCGTGATCGCCGAGATGGCCGCAGCGGGACTCGGCGTTGCCATGCTGCACCGAACGAGCTATCGGCATCTGCTCGATTCCGGCAAGCTGCGTGTGCTCGACACCGTGCCGGCTGCGCCGCGGATCGGCTTCGTCGGTGTGCATCGCCGGAACCTGCACAGTCCGTTGGTCACGGCACTGATGGCGATGGCTGTTGCGTTGTCGGAGTTCTCGTCCGAGTCGACCGCGACGCATCCAGGCTCCGCGTCCGGGTGAGCGGCGGTTTATGTATCAACGGGACCGCGCACGCGGCCAGGCCACTCACCCCGCCGCCTGCGCGCACTGCTCCAGAAATTTCGTTCGTGCCCGGCCCGCGCCGAGCACGAACGCCTGGTCGCTGCCGCCTGCGACGAAGCGCGCGCCCATGGCCATGTAGGTGCGGGTCCACTGCTCGTCGTAGACGCCGCCCATGCCCAGGAACTTCCCGTGCCGGCGGCAGATGGCGGAGACGTCTTCGAAAGCCTTCTGGATACGCGGATGGCCGAACTGGCCCGGGATCTCCATCGAAATCGACAGGTCGACGGCGCCGAAGAACAGCAGGTCGATGCCCGGCACCGCCGCGATGGCGTCCGCATTGGCCACGGCTTCGGGGGATTCGAGCATGGCGACGATCAGCACCTCGGCGTCCATCTCCGGCTGCGCGCGTGCGGCCGGCGGCACGTCGAAGCCGTATTGCACGCCGCTCGGGCCCCAGTTGCGTCCGCCCTTGTCGGGGTAACGCAGCGCGTCGACGATGCGCTTGGCATCGTGCACCGTGTTGACGTTGGGCACGATGATGCCTTGCGCGCCGTTGTCCAGCGCGCGGGCGCCTTCGTCCAGCGCCTGCGGCCGCACGCGTACGATGGGCGTGATGCCCAGCGGCAGCGCGGAGATGCAGATCTGGGTGACTTCACCCAGCGTGAAGGCTCCGTGTTCGGTGTCGATGCCCAGCCAGTGGTAGCCGGATGCTTTCGCCAGTTGCGCGGCCATGGGCCCGCGCAGCTGCGAGACGCCGAAGCCGAAAACGGCCTGGGACTGGCGCAGTCGGGCCAGGGTGGAATTGGTGACGATGCTCATGCGGGATTCCCTGTCGTTTTTCGGGTCGCCATGATGCCGCCGCCGGGCCATCGGGTCCAATACCGATCGCGGTGTGTCGGTGATATGCGCGCATGCCAATTCCATGGAGCTATCAGTCGATGCGGCCAAAGAGTATTGGACCCCCGGTCCGCATTCGGCGGATCATCGCCGCTCACGACACGACACGTTCGAGTCCGGCCGCGAGCACGCAAGGCCTGGAGCGGCGCCGTTCGTATCCATCATTTGAAGGCATGACATGAGGAGACTTCCATGGGTTTGATCAATCGACGCCAGGCGCTTGCGTTGGGGCCGTTGGCGCTGGGCCTGCCACTGGGCCGAAGCGTATTCGCGCAGCAGGCGCCGCTGCGCCAGGCGCGCATCGTGCTGGGCTTCCCGCCCGGCAGTGGCGGCGACGTGGCCTGCCGCCTGTTCGCGGAGAAGATGAAGGGTGTCTACGCGACCAACATGATCGTCGAGAACAAGCCCGGGGCGGGCGGACGCATCGGCCTGGAGAACGTCCGGGCCGCACCCGCCGACGGCAGCTCCCTGCTGATGACGCCCACCTCGGTGCTGACGCTGTTTCCCCATATCTACAAGACGCTGAGTTACGACCCGTTCAAGGACCTGGTCCCGGTGTCGCGCGGTGTGACGGTCACGTTCTCGCTGGCCATCGGCCCGATGGTCCCGAACGAGGTGCAGGACCTTGCGCAGTTCCTGGCCTGGTGCCGCGCCAATCCCGGCAAGGCCAACTTCGGTTCGCCGGGCGAAGGCAGCAGCCCGCACTTCCTGGGTGCCACGCTGGCGCAGTCGGCCGGGGTCGAGCTCAAGCACGTGCCCTACCGGGGTACGTCAGCCGCCGTCGCCGACCTGCTCGGCGGCCAGATTCCGGCCGCCATGGTCTCGCCCGGCAATGCCACGGCGCATGTCAAGACCGGCAAGCTGCGCATCCTGGCCGTCACGAGTGCGCAACGCTGGCCGCTGCTGCCGGACATTCCCACGATGGCCGAGCTGGGCCATCCCAAGGTCTCGAACGTCGAGCAGTTCTCGTTCTTCATGCGCAGCGGCACCGACCCCCAGCTGGTCGAGCAGGCGGGCCAGGCGATCCGCGCCGCCGCGGCCATGCCCGACGTCGTCAAGACGCTGGGCGACCTCGACATGAAGGCCGAAGGCAGTCGTGCACAGGAACTGGCGCAGACGCTGCGCGCCGACTACGCGCGCTGGGGCGAGGTCGTCAAGGCGGTGGGTTTCGCGCCGCAGGACTGACGGACGACCCGGTGGCGGCGGGCCGAGGAACGGTCCCGCCCCGGCGGTTGCGGGCCGGATGGCCGGGCCTCAGGTATCGCGCGCGTTCGCGGTCTCGTGGGCGAGCATCTTCTTGAACTCGGCCACCAGCGTGTTCCGGTCCTTGGCGTGGCTGGCCACGTGCAGATCCATCTGGGTGCCCTTGCCGATCAGCGGCCGGTACGTGACCTTGTCCAGTTGCAGGCGGCGCAGCGGTGCCGGGATGATGGCCGCGCCCAGGCCGGCGGCGACCAGCGCAATCATGGTCGAGACCTCCTGTACCTCCTGCACGATGTTCGGCGAGAAGCCGGCGGCCCAGCAGATACGGGTCACGAACTCATGCAGTCCCGCGCCGGAGCCTCGCGCCAGTCCGATCAGCGGCAGGTCCTTCAGGTCGCCGACCTGGATCCGCGCCTTGCGGGTCAAGGCCTCGTTCTCGTGCATGGCCAGCAGGGGCCTGTCGGTGCTGAGCTTGGTCAGGTGTACGGCGGCCGCCAGCCGTCCGCTGGGCTTGCGGACGACCCCCAGGTCGAGTTGACGATCGGCTATGGCCGCGACCTGAGCCGCCGACGTCATCTCCTTGAGCGTGAGCGTGATGCCGGGGAACTTGGCCCGGAACGCCTGTATCGTCGCCGGCAGGAAGGGCAGAAACTCCGACGACGGCGTGAAGCCGATGCGCAGTTCGCCCAGCTCGCCGTTCATCGCGAGTTTCACGGACATGCGGGCCTTGACGGCCTCCTCGAGCACATGGCGGGCGTGGCCCAGGAACACCTGTCCGGCCGGCGTCAGCGACACGTGTTGCTTGCTGCGCTCGAACAAGGCGCCGCCCACCTCTTCCTCCAGCGCCTTGATCTGCAGGCTCAGGGGCGGCTGGCTGATGTGCAGCCGCTCGGCCGCGCGCCGGAAATTGAGCTCCTCCGCGACGGCGATGAAATACCGAAGATGCCGCAGTTCCAATTGCGATGTCCTTTCTGTGGGTTGGTCCGGCGGGCCCGCGGGCGGGCATGCCGGTGCCGGCTGCATGTGGCGCGCTGCCGGTCGGCCTGATTCTCGCAATGTATCAGCGGGCGGCGCCAAGCGGTATTGGATTTCCTGGCGCGCGGCCACCAGAATCCCTGGGTCAGGCACCGGTGCAAGGCCGTGCCGCATCCGCAACCTTCACCCCGGAGAGAGACATTCCCATGTTCGCAGCCCCGCCCGTCATCGAAACCCGCCTGCTCGCCCGTTTGCCCGAACACTTCCACATCACCGGCCGGACATCGAACCGCTACGGCAACCGCAAGTACTACCTGGAAGGACCGGCCTTCGCGCGTGACGGCAGCTTCTACTTCACCGACGTGCCCTGGGGCCGGATCTTCCGGATCTCGCCGGACGGCGAGTTGTCGCTGTTCCTGGAGTACGACGGCCATCCCAACGGCCTGAAGTTTCACCGGGACGGCCGCCTGTTCGTGGCCGACTATCGCAACGGCATCATGGTCGTCGACATGCAGACGAAGAAGATGGAGACCTATGTCGACGAGGTCGCCAACGAACGCCTGCACGGCCCGAACGACCTGTGTTTCGCGGACAACGGAGACCTGTATTTCACCGACCAGGGCAACAGCGACATCCAGCGCCCGCACGGCCGTGTGGTCCGCGTCAGGGCGGATGGCCGGACCGAGATCATCGCGGCCGACATCGCCAGCCCGAACGGCATCGTGCTGAGCCCGGACAACCAGTCCCTGTACGTGGCGGTGACACGCACCAACGCGATCTGGAAGCTGCCGCTCGAGATGACGCCCGGCCTGTACGGCAACGCACACGTGGGTACCTCCGGCGTCTTCATCCAGTTGTCCGGCGGGACCGGACCGGACGGCCTGGCCGTGGACGCCAAGGGCAATCTCGCCATCGCCCACACCGGGCTCGGTGTGTTGTGGCTGTTCTCGCCACTGGGCGAGCCGCTGGCGCGCGTCAACACCTGCGCCGGCCTGGCGATCGCCAACATCGCCTATGGCGGCAGCGACGGCAGGACGCTGTACATCGTCGAGTCGGCGACCGGCTCCATCCTGACTGCGCAGATGCCGGTGGCCGGCCACAAGTTGTTCTCGCACATGGACTAGGCGCGCGTCAGCGCAACACCGTCACCTCCCGCAACGGCCGCAACACGCTCGACGGCGTCATGCCGAAGGTCTGGCGGAACATGCGGCTGAAGTGCGCCGAGTCGGCGAACGCGCCCGACAAGGCGGCGTCGGTCAGGCTGCCGTCGGGGCGGTAGGCGCCCATGGCGCGCCGCACCTGCGACCAGATGCGGTAGCTGCGCCAGCTCACGCCGGCCTCGGCGCTGAACAGGTGGTTGAAGCGCGACGGTGACAGGCGCACCGTGGCCGCGGCCGTGTCCCGGTCGACGCATGTGTCGTCGGTGTCGTCGCGCAGCCGGCGCACGCTTTGCAGGATGCGGCCGTCCCGGTCACCGGGGTCGGCCGCCACCCATTCGGGTCGCAGCAAGGCGGGCAGGTCGAACCGGTGCAGGCGCCGCACCAGCGTGGGCGTGTCGCCCGAATGATGCACGGGGTCGACGATGACCGGGCCTTCGACGCGGAACACCAGGCGCAAGGCGGCCACTTCGGGCGCGTCCGGCTCCAGGTACATCACCGCCACCCGCTCGCCGAGCGGGTCGAACACATGCGGCACGCCGGCGTCGATCAGTGCACTGCGGGCGTGTGCGCGCCGGTCATCGCCCAGATGCAGCATGAAGCGGCCCGACAGGCCGAGCAGCAGCACGGGCGCGGCATGGCTGTGCCAGCCGGTCGCCGGAATCTCCCCCGTGTAGAGCGCCTTGTCGCTGCCCAGCGTCAATGTGTTCGTCGCGTGTCGCATAGCCCAAACCTGCAAGACGGGAGTGCCGCGCCCGCGTATTCTCGCGCCCGCGCCGTGCCGCCATCCCCCGCCGTCGCCACCGGCGCCGGGCAGGGATGGCGGCTGGATCACCCCGACTCCCGAGATCGAAGCGCGGCCGATTATCGCCGCGCGATGCGGTTGCGGGTGCGTGCTGCGCCCTGCTCGGTTCCTGCCTGACCGACCCGTACTTTTTTCGTTTTTTCTTTCTTTCTTTCATCCATGCCGTTGACCGAACCGAACCTGATCGCCCGTCGCCGATTCCTGCACCTCATGACCCGCGCAGCCCT